>JAFCFF010000031.1 GCA_017608775.1 Candidatus Iainarchaeum sp.
TTCGCTTAAAGTTTTTTGGGTCCTCCTTGATGTGTTCAAAGGTGTTGTAGTGCATGGGAATTGCGTATTTTGGTTTTGCTAGTTTTATAAGTCTCACCGCGTCAAGAACATCCATCGTTACCTTCCCGCCAATCGGAAGAAGATGTAGATCGGCATCTATCTTACATTCATCAAAAAGAAAGGTGTCTCCTGTGTGGTATACGGAAAATCCCTCTTTCTCAACCCTGTATCCAAGCGGATAAAAGCTGTTTGGGTTGTGTGCGTATATGGCGTTGACACACATCCCATTCATTCTTACCATATCGTTGACACAAACAGGTTTTTTGTAAAATATAGGAATGTCTATGTTTTTCAAGACGCTCTCATGACCAAAAACAGTGCAGTGTGTTTTTTGGAAAACCCTCTTGATAAATTCCTTGTCAAAATGGTCAAACAACTCATGACTTACAAAGATGGCTGATATGTTCTTAAACTCGTTTATGGACGGGTTTATTTTTATCAACTTTTTATAAGGAGCGTTTTTTGGATGGTTCACATATGGGTCAAACAATATTGAGAAATCTGAGAAAGATATCTTGAAAAAAGAATGGCCATAGTACTTGAGTTTAGGCATTTTACTAAAATAATGTCTGGAAAGTATAAAAACACTTGGTTTATATTTTTTTCATTCACCAAAAAGAAAAAGCTTTAAAATAAGTTGCACTCTTTGGAAAACCACCATAAAACAAAAAGTTAAGATTAAAAAACAAAAAGAGTAAGATTTTATAATGGAAAAAAACCACTTTCCAGTTAGGTTTCTTGTTTTAATGGTTCTTCTTGCCATAACTTTTTTTGTGTTATTTCCAAAACCAGCAAATGCCTATGAGCTGAATAAAGTAATTGTTACCATTGAGTTTGACGATTTTGGTTTTGTTGATGTGGAGGAGCTTTACCTGATAAGTTTAGATCCAGGGGAGGTTGATGACTTCAAGGAAACCGTAAAGATAAATGCCTCCTCCTGGTTTAAGTGGACTGTTTTTGATAAAAAAATACATTTTCATGTTGGTGAAAAACTAAGCGATATTTACAGAACCTTTGTAACCAACAGCTTTGAGGAAAGTGATGGGAAAATACTTGCAAAGTTGAAATTTAACTACTCTCTTTTCAACAGGGTTGCTGAAAAAAAAGAAAAAGACAGGGAGACAGAGTGGGAAATTGATGAGACATATCTGAACTTAGACAAAAAAATAACAATAAAATTTCCATATTACCTAAGCCTGACCTTTTCCCTACCAAAAAAGGCAGAAATCCTAAAGGTAATGCCTGAAGAGGCAAAAATCCTGGGAAACAACATAGTTATCGACGGTCCACTAACAACAAACTCTTTTTTGATAAAATACAGGATTGTCAAAGACATCACAGCCGGGTTTTCCCTTGAGACACTAAACTTTTTTGGTTTTTTTGAGGGAAAGAATAAATTTTATTTTATCTTTGCAATTGTCATGGTTATTGGTTTAACACTTGTTTTTAGAAGAAGAATATCAAGGTTTTTTGAAAATATCATAGAAAAGTATTCCGAGATAAAGCCAGACTATTCCTTTGTTGAGGAGGAGTTTGAGAGATAGTTGCTTAGCTGCCTTTCTTCAAAAAATAGACTCCTTCTGTCCTAAGCCCAAAATGTTTTGCCAAGAGCTTTAGATTTAGGTCATCTGTTATGACTTTTGCCCCTATTTCCAGGGCAAGAGCAACAACGCTTATGTCTGTACCAGAAACCATTAAACTTCTTAGACTTGCTGCTTTTTCCACCTTCTCAACGGTTTCTTTTCTTGGGTCCTGAATTCTTACCTTTCCTGCCCTTAGTCCCTGATTTAAAACAGCCCTGGCTCTTAGGTCTTTCAACTCTTCCACAACCATGTTTGTTGTGTAGTATTCCGGATCCTCAAAGGAAAAATAAAAGTCGTTTAAAATTAAGGCAGTGTCAAAGACCTTTTTTTCAACGGCTTTTTCCATTTTTCTCACTCACACAGACAACTTGCGTTACATGTTTCTCCCATATAGCCTGTGGTTGCGTTCCACTCTGTGTTCTGCCAGTATACACACTGTAGTCCAGATGTTTCTGCCCCCATCGTGTATTCGCATGGCTCAGGAGGATCTAGGTTTTTTTCCCAGGTTCCGTTACCACAAAACGTATGGCTATAAACTATTTCAACACCCCCAAGACTTTCCTTAATTCTTGACTTTTGCTGGGCGTTTATGAAGTAAACTATGGAAACAACAATAACAACAAGAAGAATGATCGCAGCAAGTAAGATAAGATACTCTGTCGCAGCCTGACCCTTTTCTCTACTCATCTTATCACTAAAATAATTTTCAAAAGTTTTTAACCCTATCCTCCCAGCCAGCCCTGGAAAACTCTGTTATCTGTCTTGAGATTCGTTTTTTTCTTATCTCTAGGCTTGCATCAAGTATTTTCCTTATCGTTTTTTCCTCCTTTTCCGGCAGAACAAAACTTAGTTCCTCAAGGCTTAGATCTAAATATTCTGTCAGGTAGGGAGCAAGCTCCTTAGATGAAAAAAGAATCTGAAAAAAGGAAAAGTTTTGCAAAACATCCTTTGTTGAGGTATGTGTTTTTTTGGCAATTTTGCTGGCTATGTTTTTCCTTGTTTGTCTTGCCTCTCGTGTTCTTGCCATCTTTGAAAGTATGGATGGAAACATAAACCTCATGTATTTTGTTTTGTTGTCCTGGGGCAGGGAAGCAAGAACTGCGTAAAAGAATCTTAAAAACCCCCAGTACTGCCTTGTTATTATCCTTCCGTTAAACAAATCTGCCCTTGAGAGCTTTTCCCCTGCTTTTTCCAAGTCCTCAAACGCATGTATGTTTTCCTCGACCCATGCTATCAGGCTGTCCTTGTCAAGATCAAGAGAGTTTAGAACCTCCAGGTTTTTTGAGATCTCTGTTGAAAAGAAAATTCTTGACAAGGCATCAAAAATCTTTATGCTTCTTTGTCTTGTTCCCAAAAAACCAAGACTTCTTTCATAGACACCAAAAGGTTTCAACATTTCCAGGTCTTCCAGGGCAGCCCTTACATCTCCCGAGGTGTTTCTTGCCAAGACAAGCAAGGCATCCTCGTTAAACTCAATGTTTTCTCTTACCGCAACCCTTCTTAAAAACGAAAATATTTCTCTGTAGTCAGGTCTTGTAAATTTTAGAACCTCCGTGTATGCTCTTAGTGGCCTTACCTGTTTTGCGTAATCGTCGTTGGCAGTCAACACAACAGGATTTTTTGATTCCTTTATTATTTTTATGATTGTTGGGACAGCCTGTCTGTCTGTTGAGGACAGGCCGTCAACCTCATCTATAAGTATCAGTCTCAACCTTCCATATAATCCTGTGTTCTGGCTGGCCTCCAACAACCTTCCCTCAAGAAGCCTTTTGCTTCTTTCATCAGAGGCATTTATCTCAAAAAGCTGTAGACTAAACTCGTTTGCCATCACATAGGCAAGCAGGGTTTTCCCTATACCTGGCGGCCCAACAAAAAGCAAGGCTTTTTCAGGCTTTTTTCTTATCCAGGATTTTAGAAATTCCCTTGTTCTCTCAACTATCTTCCTGTTTCCAACAAAGTTTTCATAGGTTTTGGGCTCGTATTTCCTAACAAGCGAAGACCAGGCCTCAGGCATATTAAAATAGAAAGAGTAAAGTATTTTTAAACATAGAATTTGATAACTGCTTAGTTTCCTTCCTTGCCCTCAATCTCAGATATTATCTTTTCTATGTTTTCAAGCTCTCTCTGTTTGTTTTTTAGTCTGTTTAGGGTGTAAAAATAGGCGTTGATTATCGCGTCGATGTCCAACTTTCTCTTAAACCCGAGCTTTGCTATCTGCTCAAAATACAGCGAAACAAGCTTGAAGGCAACCTCCTCATCTGCAAGCTCTTTTTTTGCCATAAAACCAACCAAAAAAATTAAGAATTGTTTTGTTTAAAAACCTTGCCCCTTTTAAGAAGTTTTGCTAAACACTTAGCACGACTTTTCCTCCCTCTAGCCTAAACTCCCCCTTGGATATTTTTTTCTTTCCCTCTTTTGTCTCTAAAACTATTTTTCCCCTTTCCTTTTCAACCTCAACAACCTTTCCAAGAAACAAGCCTTGTTTGTTGAAGACAGGCAGACCAAGAAGCATCTTTGTAACCCTTTCCCTAACATCAAGAAAAAACCCAAAGAAATACATAAGTACTATAAGCAAAAGGCTAATTCCAACATTTAAAAGAAAGTTTGTCAGGTCGGTAACCCCAAGGAAAATCTTTGTTGCAGACCCAAGAATTATCCAAACAACAACTGTTGCTATGACGTAGTTGAAGTATTCATCCAGTTTGTATGCTTTTTTCATATAAAACAAGTCTATGATTCTTCCAACAAGGAACAGTATTATCGTTGTAAACAGAATCGGATAGAAAACATCCAGGGAAGATAAAAACCTTATAAAGATTTTTTGTTCAGAGAAAATAAAGTTTCTTATTCCGTCCCATAAACCAAAGATAAAAAGAAATATTGCGGTAAGATAGAAAACAAAGCTTATTCTCTCAAAGGAAAAAGCCTTTATAAAATCCCTTATCCACCCATAGATCTTGAGGTCTAGGGTTGTTCCCTTTAAAAGAAGATAGAGTCCCAAGATAAAAGCAATAAACCTAAGATTAAGCGGGTTTATGAAAAAAGCGATAAGAACAATCCCAGGAATCCCAAAGAAAATCATGCTAAATACAGGATCCTTAAGAGCTTCCTTTATTGTGTAGTAGGTGCTTTCCAAACCTCTTGCCTGCTTTACAACAATTGTTTTCTTGCTAATTAGGGGGATTCTTGACTGTAATAGAGGAATAACAACATCATCTTCTCTTCCATCGGTAACAAGAACAAATCCGGTTGCCGGAAATTTCCTTAGAAGCAGGTCAAACTGTTCAAGAACTCTTGTGTCTGCCTCAACACCAAGTCTTGGATGTCCTGTCAGGCTTGCTATCTCAACATCATAGCGTTCTCTTAATACCTCATATTCCTTGAGAGCCCCAAAAATGCTGTTTACGTCGCTGTCCTCTGGGTCCTTCAGGGCCAGCTTAGAGGCTGCTCTTAGATTGTCTTTTTTCCCTATTATCGGGCCTCTTAATCTTGCCTTTTTCTCTAGATCTCCGTCCCTGTCAACGCACAAAACAACTATTTTTTTTCTTGTCATTCTATCCCCAAAGCTTTTTTAAGCTTGCTTTATCTAAAGATTATTGAATAAAACTTAAATATATTCTTTTTCAATAGTTTTTAAAGTGAGAGGATGGCAGAGAGAGAGGAGAAAAAAAGAAACATTTTCATAGGCCTTGTTTTTTTAGTTGTGGCTTTGCTAGCTGTGTTTTTTATACTTGCCACAACCTTTAACTTTCTAAGGGACTTTCTATGGCCGATTATAATAGTTGTGGTTCTTATCTTTCTCCAGATGAATTATCCTTTCTTACTTTTTTTAAGGGAGTATCAGAGAGCGGTTATAATGCGGTTTGGAAAGCTGCATAGGGTTGGAGGCCCTGGCTGGGTACTGAAAGTCCCTTTCATAGAAGAGGCCTTTATCGTTGACCTAAGAACACAGACAATAGATGTTCCTCCACAGGAGATAATAACAAAGGATTCCATAGAACTTACTGTTGACGCTGTTATCTATCTAAGAGTAAAGCCAGACATTCAGAGTGTCATAAACTCGGTTATAAAGGTAAAGGACTATGTCGGTGCAAGCAAGAAGTTTGTTATTGCTCAGCTAAGAGACGCAGGAGGGAAGCTTACCTTTCCAGAGCTAATTTCCAACGTTGAGCTGCTTAATAATCAGATAAAAAAAGAGCTTGAGATGATAAGCAGGGAATGGGGAATTGACGTTGTTGGTGTTGAGCTGACAGATATCGAGCCACCAAAAACAATACTTGACGCGATGCACAGACAAAAAGCGTCTGTCCAGGAAAAGCTTGCGATAAAGGAGTTGGCAGAGGCTGAAAAGCTAAAGATAAGCGCTGTCAGGGAGGCAGCTCAAAATTTGGGTGACAAGGCAATCGCCTATTACTATATAAAGGCTCTGGAAGAGCTGGCAAAAGGCTCCTCAACAAAGTTTATATTTCCGATGGAGATCATGAGACTTGCACAGACAATTGCTCCTACTATCGGTGTTGACTCAGACAAGTTGGCAAAAGAGATTTTGGAAAAAGCCAAGAAGATTCAGG
>JAFCFF010000032.1 GCA_017608775.1 Candidatus Iainarchaeum sp.
TGAAGTTTTTTTCTATTTCTCTCAAAGTGTTTTGAAATCTCATTTCCTTAGCAAGCTCTAGCCTTTCTAGCATTCTTTCAACATCTGTCCTTTCTTTTTTCAGAGTAATCATTTTTTTTCTAAAATGCTGGACGTCCTCTAACTCTGTTCTATAGTCTTTTATCGCTCTTAGGTTTACTTCTCCGATAGCCTCCTTTTCCCTCAGTATCTTTCCAAGCTCCTTTTCAAGCTCTTCCAGGGTTCTGGCCTCTGTCTTTCTTTTTTTCCATCCAATTTTCTCTAACTCTTCTTTTAAATCCCTTATTTTTATTTTGGAGTCTTTTATTTTTTCCTCTAAGAATCTGATGTTGCTTTTCTCCTTTTCCCTCTCCAGCTCATTTTCCCTTGCTTTCTTCCCAAGTTTTTCAATACTTTTTTTAATATTTTCTTTTTTCTCCTTTTCCTTTTTTATTTTCTCTGAAATTTTTTCAACCCTGGTTTTTAGCTTTGAGAAAACAACACCAATCTCTGCCTTCTCTTTTTTTAGCTTACTTATCTCCTCCAACTTTTTTTCTATGGTTTTTAGATTTTCAAACTCCCTTTCCTTTTCAAGAAGTTCTGAGTTTAGCTTTCCATAATAGACAATTTTTTTTCTCTCCTCTGAAATTTTCTCCTCAACAAACTTCAGTTCCTTTTTCAGCCTCCCAAGATTTTCTGTCCTTGGGTATCTTAACCTACTTTCAAAACCCCCTTTTAGCAACCCGGATCTAAAAACCAAATCCCCCTCCAGGCTTGCTGCATTTAATTTTCCAACAATTTTTTTTAGATCTTCTGTTCTTTTAACTATAACGCTGTTAGAAAAAACAAAGTCAACAACACTTTCAAACTTCTTGTCGTATCTTAAGAAGGACTTTGTTTTTCCAAGAATTCCCTTATCTTTTTTTATTTTCTTTTCCTGTGTTGTTTTTATTTTGTTTAGGGGGATAAACACAGCCCTTCCTATTTTTTGTTTCTTGAGAATATTTATTGCGTTTAACGCTGTTTTCTCATTGTCTGTAACTATATATTTTCCTCTTTCTCCTAGCAAGCATTCTATGGCCTTATGGTATTTTTCATCGTAGTCGATAAGGTCAGAAACCCTACCATAAACAATTCCTGCAGACGCTATCCTGTTCAAACTAAAATCTCCAAATTTTTCAGAGAGAAGTATTTTTTCCCTTAAAACATCCCTTTTTCTTCCCAAAGCATCTAGTTTTTTTTCTATGCTGTAATCATATTTGCTCAGGCTTTTTTTAATTTTATTTATTTCTCTCTCTAATCTGTTTTTTCTCTTTAAAAAATTCTCTTTCCTTTTTTTTTCAATTCTCTTTATCTCTGGCTCTTTTTCTAAATCCCTTATTCTTTCCTCTAAGTAGTGTAATTTTTCTTTTTTTCTTTCATAATCGACAACCCCTTTTTCCAAACCAATCTCGAGCGCTCTCTCAATTTTTTCAAGAGCTTCTTTTTTTTCCTCTATTTTTGTTTGTAGAGTTTTTATGTTTTTATCAAGAACTTTCACCCACTTTCTTTTCTCAGATAAGGTTTTTTGCTCCTCTCTTAGACTTTTTTCAAACACCTTTTTTTTCTTCTCCAGAATACTTAATTTTAATTCGCTCTCTTTTTTTTCCAAAGTTTTAAATTTCTCCGCAATTTTCTTTTCTTCCTCAAGCCTTTTCAAGAGTTTTCCTCTTTCCTCAAGTATGATTTCCCCTTCTGTTATTTTTTTCTCAACCTTCCCCATCTCTCTTAGGGCTTCTTTCTTTTTTTCCTCGAAATAACTTATTCCGCTTATATCATCTATTATTTCCTTTCTTTCTTTGGGAGATATATTTATTATTTTTTGAACATCCCCCTGCATCACAACGTTATGACCGGAACAGTCTATTCCATAACTCTCCAAAAAAAGAACAACCTCGTTTCTTGAAACTGTTTTTCCGTTAAGTTTGTAGGTGCTTGTCCCATCTTTTTTAATTTTCCTAGATATCACAAAATCCTTACCAAAGAGAGAAACATTTCCCTCTGGCTTGTTGTTGTGAATAAGTTCTTTGAGCCTTGATACTCTTAGTTGCTTTAGGGAGTTGTTTCCAAGAACAAAGAGAAGGCTGTCTATGATGTTGCTCTTTCCAACGCCGTTTGGACCGATGATTGTTGTAAATCCTTTGTCTAGAGGAATTTCTGCCCTATCAAATGACTTGAAGTTATAGAGTTTTAGTTTATTTAGTATTTCCATATTAAGAAAAAAGCATCTTCATAATTAAAAATTTTCTATAAACCAGGTTTTCTTTGTTGATGTGTTTTTGTGGCCTTTACTATCTGCCAAGAACTAAAAACTTTCCACAAGATAGGCTGGTAGAATACTTAGAAGCAAGTAGTTGTACCACCCAACTACAAGAACGTATATAAAACCAGCAAATGGAGTGTAGCTTCCTTGCTTCAGGACAAAGCTGTTAAACACAGAGGCAAAATCAAGAAAAAACCCGAGGATGTTGAAGAGAAACAAATAAATAACACTTAAAACAACAAAGGAAACAAGCCAATATATAGCAAAAACAAAGAAATGTTTCTTGACAAACTCAAGACTTTCAAGAAACAGCTCCCTTATTTTCAGGTCTCTTATTGCAAGAATGCCAAAACTGAATATAAGATAGATAAAAACAACAACATCAAAAATAAAAAACAACACCAAAAAAATAACAAAAAGAAAGGTAACAAAGCTAAAAACCCAAAGTAAGAACCCCTCAACAATAAAAAGCACAAAGAAAAAAATAAAAATTACAAAAAACACCCAAAAAATCTTTACTATTCTTGAAAGGGTAAAGTTTAAGGCCTCAAAAATCTTTTTTTCCCTGAAATATCTTGTGAAGAAAGTAGTGAAAAATCCAGAAAGAAACAGCGAAAAAAGCCAAAAAACAACAAGCCAGATAAGAGAGGGACTTCTTAAGACTGCGGGAAGAATGCTTTTTTGTCCCTCCACAAAAAGATTAAGAACAAGCGAAATCGTTAGGGATGTCAGGGCTATGCTCAGGGCTCCCAAAAGCAAGCCAAAAACAACAAGCCTTAAATCAAAGGCGGAAAAAAATAATCTTTTAAATGCTTTTAACATATACAAAATATTCAAAATAACTTTATATACGTTTTTCTCCAAAGTTTTTTTGTTTAGAGAGGGTTTAAAATGAAACTTGTAAAGGAATTAAAGACATACTGTAAACATTGTAAGAAACACACGCCACATACCCTAAAGGAGTTTAGGACAGGAAAGGCAAGAACCCTTGCCATGGGCACGAGAAAACATCTCAGAGCAACAAAGAAAGGATATGGTGGAAAGTTCAAGGCAATTGTTCTTGTAAAAAAGAAAACCAAAAAACCCACTTTTCTGGCAACATGTAAGGAATGTAAAAAGAAAAGATATTTTGTGCTGAGATCAAGGCAGAAAAGAGTTGAGCTTGTTTCTAAGTAGAATTTTTGGCTTTCCTTCTTTTTTTAAATTTTTTAGAACTTGTCTTATTTGATGGCCTTTAGAGATTTTGTATTGCTTGTTGTCAAACAAAACCCAGAGATTTCCTCAGAAGCACTTGTTCTCAAGTTTAAGGATAAATATGGTTCCTACGAGTCTGCAAGGGCCGCGGTTTACAGGGCTATAAAGGACTTAACTTCTCTGTCTTGTGTTCACAAAACAAAGGACGGAAAGCTGAGAATAACAGCTAAGGGGGAAGAGCTCTTGACAACACAGATGAAAAACAAGCTTATTTTGAGGTTGTCAGAGATGATTTCAAAACACGATGTTGAAAACGCAGATAGGATTCTAAGTCAGCTCCATACTTTGGTTGAGAGGACAAAGGAAAATCCAGAGTTTATATCCATAGCAAGAAGCTCCTCAGGTTTTTATATAACCGATCTTCTTTTTCTTGAAGTTTTGCTTGATAAGAAAATAATGTTGATGGAGAAGCTGAAAAAATCACTTGACAAATACAAGAATTTTTTGAAGGAGCACAACTTTCCTGATTATCTCTTGTTTCCTTTTTCTGAAAAAACAATCAAAAAACTAGATGCCAACATAAAAAAAGACCAGGAAATAAAAAAGATCGTCTTCACAACATCTGAAAATTTCAGAAAAGCGCTTGCCAAAAAATATAACTTAGATCCTAGGAAAGAGCTGGTTATAGGAAAAAAACTTTTCAAACGTTTTCTTTTGGAGGTTCTTGAAACAGACTTTCCGCTCTCTCCGACAGATGTTTTAGGGGTTTTTGACACCGGAAAGTTCAAGATTATCTTAAAATCTTTTGAAATTGAGGTTTATGGGAATTACAAAGATTTGTTTAGTTTAAAAACAAAAGACTACGATAGAAAATTCATAGAAAAAATAAAAAAAGAAAAAATTAGCTTTCCCTAAATCCAAATTTCTTTAGTATTTTGTGTCTTCTTTCTTTTTCTTCCTTGCTTTCCCTTCTCTCCGACCTGCCACCATCTATAATTCCAAGCAAGGCATTTCCTTCCTTTCCCTCGTAAACAACCGCTTTCATAGGGTTGTTTGAGGCTCCCAGTATAGAAGCAACACCATGTACCTGTTTGATCTTTTCCATCACATTAACAGGAAACGCTTTTTTTAGAACAATTACAAAAACATGTCCTGCCCCAATTTTCAAGGCAATATCAGAAGCAATTTCTCTTAGGCTTTCATCATTTCCAGATGTCCTTGTTATTTTTGTCTGTCCGTCGTTCATCGCTATCCCAAACTTTATTTCCGAGCTCGAGGAGGCAAGAGCGTTATGTAAATCTCCAACTGTCTTCAGAGAAAAGTTACCCTGTCCTATTATTGTTTCTCTTTTCTTGTGTTTTATCTCAACCTCTTTTATCACCTAACCACCAAATAACCTAAAGCTTAGTTATTTTTATAAAATCTATTTTGAGCTGTTATCTGTTAAGAATCAGCCAAGATTTTCAAAACCTCTTTTATAATTTTTCTTCCTTTTTCCTCCTTTTCAATTTTTTTAACGCTTATCTTTCCTGTCATGAATAGGGATACAGCATATCCCTTTACGTTGAAGACAATAACATAGGGAGTGTCTATCTCAACATCAAACTTTTTTTCTATATTTGGAACTATTTTTTTCAGATTAAGCCTCTCTCTTTTTTTTGGAACAAACTCTATTCCTTTTGTTGTTGAGCACGGTCTAGTGATATATCCCTTTGAAATTATCTCGTCTATATTCCCCATATTCTCACCCTATAAATCTTGTCTCAACCTCTTGTAAACTTCTTTTTACCATTTTCCCTATGTCCAAGCCAAGCTCCTGAGCCTTTATCTCCTTGACTGTTGCCCTTGTCCTTGGTTTTTCCGGTGTTATGTTACAGCACTCACCAGCTGGATCTATGCTTATCTCGTAGGTCCCGATTTCCCTTGCTATTTTTTCTATCTCAAGCTTGTCAAGGGATATCAAGGGATGTAGAACAATGTTTTTCCTGAAAACCTCGTACTCTGTTCCCAGGTTTTCCAGTGTCTGACTTGCCACCTGTGCCAGGGAATCTCCTTTAACTATAAACTTTATTTTTTCTTTTTTTGCGATTTCAGTGGCTATTCTGTGCATTACCCTTACGTTAACTATGTTAAAAAAGCTCAGGTCAACCTTGTCAAGCATTTCCTTGAGGTTTTTTTCATGCTTAACTACATAGAGCTTCATCCTTTTTCCAAACTTATTTGAGAAAAGCCTTAAAATCCTCTCTGTTTTTCCGGTTTCCTCCGTATCCGAAAACCTTCCATAGTTAAAGTTAACAAAAACAAGGTCAAAGCCACTATCTAGCAAGATATATGAGGCTACCGCACTGTCTATTCCCCCAGATATAAGGCTTAGCGCTCTTTCCACAGTTTCTCACCTGTTTTTCTCTTATTTAAGGTTCACTTTTTAACTAAACACAAAGATTTATATATTTTTCTTTCACCTTAGTTATTAGAATGTTAAGAAAGGTTTTATATTTCATTATTAGTTTGGTTTTTTTTCTTGTTTTAGCGTTCCCTGGATTTGCTTACTACTATCCTCACTATACTTACTACCATCCAACATACTATCCAGGCTATAACTACTACAGCTATTACAGCTATGGAAAAACCGATGGTTATTATTCCTTTTATTCTTCTTCATATAGCTATCCCTACTCTT
>JAFCFF010000033.1 GCA_017608775.1 Candidatus Iainarchaeum sp.
AATTAAAAAAATCATTGGAACTGCCCTAGATCTAGAGCCAGAAGTTGCAAAAAAATACGATATTTTTGTAAATACAAAGGGTGGCGGATATATGGGGCAAGCCCTAGCAGCAAGGGGAGCAATAGCAAAAGCCTTAGTCGCAATGGAAGACAGCGAAAACATGAGAAAGAAGTTTATGGAGATTGATAGAAATATTTTGGTTGATGATGTTAGAAGAAAAGAAAGCAAAAAGCCGTTGGGAAAAAAAGCAAGGGCAAAATGGCAAAGTAGTAAGAGGTGATATTTATGATGGTTCCAATAAGATGTTTCTCATGTGGAAAGCCAATTGGGCACCTTTACGAGAAATATCAAAACCTTATTAAGGAAGGAAAATCAGAGGCAGTTGCTCTTAAGGCTTTGGGTCTTGAAAGAGCCTGTTGCAAAAGAATGATTTTGACACACAAAGATTTGATAGATGAACTTATGAAGTTTTCCATATAGTGAAAAAATGTTTGAAGATATAAGATTGAGGGTTGTTTACAACTCGAGGGGGGAGAAAACCCTTGAGGCAGAAACCAAAATAAACAACGAGAAAATAAAGGCAAGTTATCCCTCTGGAAAAAGCAAGTCATCAAAGGAGGCTGTTTCCTTTCCAGAAAGCCCTGAAAAACTTATTGCAAACAACAAAAAAATCTTGAGGAAATTAGAGGGTTTTGAACTGGGTAGACAAAAAGAATTTGATGGAATGCTTGAGGAAATTGATGGAACAAACAATTTCTCAAATATAGGCGCCCTAAGTCTTGTTTTAAGTGAGCTTTATCTTAAAGCCTCTGCAAAAAACGAAAATCTAGAGCCATGGCAATACCTAAATAAAAAATCAAGAAAGGCTCCAAAAATTCCAAAACTCTTGGGAAATTTCTTGGGAGGTGGAAAACATTTTTTCATAAACAATAAAGTTGACTTCCAGGAATTTCTTGTTTTTTCAAACAGGGTAAAAAGTGTTTGGGAAGCACAGGAAAAAAACCTTATAATTTACAAAAGAGTTTGTGAGATTTTAAAAAAAGATAGAAAGTTTTTTGGAAAAAACGATGAGAATGCCTTGTTTGGGGATATTTCTCTCAAGCATGCCTTAGATCTTGTTGAAAATATAAGGCTGGAATATAGGAACCTTGGGTTTGGGATTGATGTTGCGGCAACCTGTTTTTTCAACAACAAAAACAAAACTTACGAGTATTATGATGGGATGATAAGAAAAGAAGAGGGACAGCTCGAGTTTATGAGGTTTTTGATTGAGAGTGGATTTACCTATCTTGAAGATCCGTTTGAGGAAAACGACTTTGAGAGCTTTTCAAGACTTACAAAGGAAAAAGGAAAAAAAGCAATGATTTGCGGAGACGACTTATTTTCAACAAACCCCGAAATCTTAGAAAGAGGGATAAAACAAGGGGCTTGCAACGCAATTATCATAAAACCAAATCAGGCCGGAACAATCACAAGGACAGTAGATGTTGTAAGAAAGGCAAAAGAAAACAACTATATAACAATTGTTTCCCATAGAAGTGGGGAAACCGAAGACACCATAATAGCTGATTTAGGGGCTGGGCTTGAGATGGATTTCATAAAAACAGGAATAGTTGGCGGGGAAAGAACAAGCAAGATAAACAGGCTTATTGAAATTGAGGAAAAACTATGAAAATTAAAAAAGAGGGATAAAAAGGAACTAAGGTTTTAAAGTTTTGCTTGTGTTAGCATAGTTATATTTGGTTTTTGTTTTAGTTTTTGTTTTATTTTCGACTTGAGGAAGTGGTAAAATGCCGTTGATAGATTTGGAAGTATACCTGACAACAGGAAGTCATATCGGTACAAAGATAAAGTCAGGAGATATGAAAAAACACATATTCAAGGTAAGGGCTGATGGTTTAGCGGTTTTGGATGTCAACGAAATAGACAAAAGAATTGAGATGGCCTCAAACATAATTTCACAGTATGAGCCAAACAAGGTTGTTGTTGTTACCGAAAAAATGTATGGGTTTAAGGCAGCTGATTTGTTTTCAAAGCTTTTAGGAACAAAAACAATAAAGGGAAGGTTTGTGCCTGGAACATTTACGAACATTGAGGGGAAAGACTTTATGGAGCCAGAACTTGTTGTTGTGATTGACCCCAGGGTTGACAAACAAGCAATAATAGAGGCCAAAAAAATAAAGGCTTTTGTCTTGGCGTTGGCAAGCACCGACAACAGCCTAAGAAACATTGACTTTGTTATACCCATCAACAACAAGGGAAGAAAGTCAATTGCCCTGGTTTTTTACCTGCTAACCAGAGAGGTTCTAAAGAAAAAAGGGATAATCAAACAAGATAAGGACTTCAAATACAGTGTTGAGGACTTTGAGTATGACCTCACAGACGAAGACCAACAAAAGCTAAAAAGGCTAACAGCAATAAAAAGAGTAAGTAGGAAAAAGGGAAAGAAGAGAAAAAAATAAAAAATCGCGATATATTTAAGATTTCTTTGTTTTTGTGAAAATGTGTTTTTTAGTAATTAACTATATAAAGTAAAGTTTTTATTTATGTTAGTTAATTAATTATTGGAAAAGGTGTGGCGATGAACAAGGAAGTTATAGGGCTTTTTAAGAAGTTTGGCTTGACTCATTACGAAAGCAGTGCCTTGGCTGTCTTAATAGAAAACAACGAGTTAAATGCCTCTGACATAGGAAGGCTAGCAGAGGTTCCAAAGACAAGGGTTTACGATGTTTTGGAGAAGTTGGGAAGACAAAACCTTATCCTAAAAGTAGGTACAACCCCAAAAAGATATAAAATAGGAAACATAGATGAGATTTTTGAGAGGTTTCTCGAGAAGAAGGAAGAGGAAATAAAAGAGCTGGAAAGAGAGATAAAAAAAATTAAGAAGTTGATTAGTGGTGCAGGAGCAAAGGGAGACAGGATTTTGAAGGTAAGGGGAAGAAACGACGCTTTGGAAATAATAAAGGAAGAGCTAGGAAAGGCGAAAAAGGAAGTAAAAGGATTCACAGACATAAGCCACCACAAGCTTGAAAAGACATTTAAAAAGCTAAATCAAAAAAACGTTGAGATAAAACTAATAAGTCATCTAAACAAAAATGCTTTAGAGGAAAGATATGGGAAATACGCAAAGATAAGGGAGTTCCCTCACCTGGGTTTGCACGCCTTTATTGTTGATGGAAAGAAGCTTGTTCTTGGTTTGTATGGTGAAAACGAGGAGGAGGAACACGGGCTTGCGATCTACAATGAAAGCCCAAAGATGGTTCACAACTTCTCAAAGTATTTTGACTATGCCTGGGGAAGCAAAAGTTAAAATATATTAAAACTTCCGCTGTTTTTTGTATATGAAAGACCTGGAGAAACTTATCTACAAATACACGATAAAAAATGCCTATGAGCACAGTGGGAAAGCAAGTGCCAAGGCTGTTTTGGGAAAGATAATCGCAATTTCAAAGCAAAAAGGAAAAACAGTTCTTCCCCAGAAAACCCTTCCCAAGATAGAGAAAACAGTTAGAGAAGTTAATAGAAAGAGTTTTTTAGAAATTGAAAAAGAGTTTAAGAAAGTAGAGAAACTTGGTTTTGAGTTAAGAAAAAGGAGAAAAAGAAAGCAGCTTCCCAGCATAAGAATAAAGGAAAAGCTGATAACAAGGTTTGCCCCAAACCCAAACGCATACATGCATTTAGGGCATGCAAGACAGGCAATCCCAAACTACGAATATGTAAGGAAAAGAAGAGGCAAGTTTATACTGAGATTTGATGATACAGACCCAAAGATAAAAAAGACAATTCCAAACGCAAAAAAAATTTATTTAAGGGATTTGAAATGGTTGGGAATAAGAGTTGATAGGGTTTTCTTTGCCTCAGACAGGCTGGAAAGATATTATGAGGTTATTGAAAAGCTCATAAAAAAAGGAAAAGCCTATGTATCAACAACACCACAACAACAATTTAGGGAAAAAAGAAGACAGGGGAAGGAAACAGAAGACAGAAAAAGAAGTGTTGCTGAAAATATCAAACTTTTTAGGAAAATGAAAAAATGGGAGCTCAGGGAAGGAAAGGCAGTTGTTATCCTGAAAACAGATATAAAACACAAGGATCCCTCGTTAAGAGATTTTGCAATTGCAAGGATTGTTGACAAGGTAGAACATCCCAAGAAAAAACTAAGAAAAAAACATCTTTGGCCTTTGTATGCTCTTCAGAGTGCTGTTGATGATCACGACTTTGGGGTCAACTTAATAATAAGAGGAAAAGATCTTCTGACAAGCAATGAAAGGCAAAAATACATCTACAAATATCTTGGATGGAAATTTCCAAAAACAATACATACCGGAAGAATGAAACTTGAGGGCTTTGTTTTAAGCAAGAGCGAAATTGTAAGGGGAATAAAAGAGGGGAAATATTCTGGCTTTGATGATCCGGCTGTTGCAACAATAGCTAGCCTGAGAAGAAGGGGATTTACCGCAGAAGCTTTGAGAAAGGCAATACTTGACTTGGGGCTAAGCATGGTTGATGTTGTGTTGGCAATGAAAAACTTAATTGCCTATAATAAAAAAACAATAGACAGAAAAAGTAAGCATTTTCCGTTAATTTTGGATCCATTAGAAGTTAAGGTTGATATTAGGGGAAAAACAAAAAAATTTGTAGTTCCTAAAAAAAGACTTTTAGAATTTGGGGGTAAAAAAGCAAGATTGAAAGATAGGTTTAATGTTCTCGTTGAAAAAAACCTTAAACTTAAATATTTGGGTAAGAGGATTGAGCATGTTGTTAAAAACAGAGTTGTTTATGCTGTTGAAACCCCAACAAAAGTTAGGATTTTAATGCCAGATAGTACAGAAATAAAGGCAGTTACGGAAAAAAAGGCATTAAAGGTCAAGAGGGTTTACTTTGAAAACTTTGGATATTGTAGAAGAGAAAAGTCTGGTTTTTTTATTTTTACTCATAAATAGTTTTATAAGTTTTTTCAGAGCCTTTTGTATTTATAACTTGTTTTTATGAAACCGATGAGAGGAGGTGGATTTCAATGACGTATGTTAAGTTTCAGGTTCCGGAGAGAGTTTTAGAATTCCAAAGAGGGGTTTTAGAGAAGGTAAGAAAAACAGGTAAGACAAAAATAGGGGTCAATGAAGTTACAAAGGCAATAGAGAGAGGGACTGCAAAGATAGTTTTTATAGCAGAGAATATAAAGCCAGAAGAGGTAGTTATGCATATTCCGTTGTTGTGTGAGGAAAAGGGAATACCCTACTCATACTTTAAAACCAAGGAGGAACTAGGCAAAAGCGCAGGCGTAAATGTCTCCGCATCCTCTGTGGCGATAGTAGACTCCGGAGAAGCAAAAAAAGATGTTGAGGATTTGAGAAAGAGCTTAGAGGAAATCAAAAAATAGTTAAAAGTGAGAGCATGGCGGAGGAAACAGCAAAAGCAGAGGTTGTTGAGGTTATAAAAAGAACCGGAGTTCATGGTGAGGTAACCCAGATTCTTGTAAAAGTTCTTGAGGGTAGTGAAAAGGGAAGAATAAAAAGAAGAAATGTTGTTGGGCCTGTCAAGAAAGGAGACATAATTATTCTAATGGATGTTGAGAGAGAGGCAAAGGAAATAAAGGGGAAGTAGTCTAGGTTTTTGGTGAGAGGATGAGGTGTT
>JAFCFF010000003.1 GCA_017608775.1 Candidatus Iainarchaeum sp.
TTTAGGAGCTTTTTTTCCTCTTTTGTTTTTTCTAAAATCAAGTCTTTTTTTCTTTTCTTTTTTTCCAGCATGGAAATTCTTTTTTTCATTTTCTCTATTGCCAAGCTTAGGCCCTTAATCTTCCTTGAGATTTTTTTTGACTTTTCGTAGTAAATGGCAGCGTTTTCCTGCAGGCTTTTTCTCAGGTTTATCTCGAGTTTCATTTTCTCTTTTCCTCCTTTGACTCTTTACTTTCCTTTTCTTGTCTTGCCTTTATCTTTGCTTTCCACTTGTCCTTTGTTTTACAGTCAGGGTTTATACACATTGTAAATCCTCTTCTACCTTTCCACATTATTCTCACAACAGGATGATTACAAACATTGCAAAGCTTGTCCGTAAACTGTAAAAGCCCTTTTTGAGGAAGAGGAAAAGTAGTCTTACAGTCTGGATATCTGTTACAAGCAATAAACCTGTTTCCTCTTTTGTTTCTTAAAACCCTTAAATCTCCTTTCTTGCATTTTGGGCACTTCCCAAGAAACTTGCTTTTTCTTATTCCCTCCCTTAAGTCCTTGGCTATTTTCTGTTCGTTTTTTAAGAGCGAGTCCAAGGCAAGGAGAAGCATTTCCTTTGAGTCCTTTATAACTTCTTTTTTTGTTTTTTTCCCAAGAGCCACAAGATCCATCTCTTTTTCTAACTCAGAAGTCATTTTTGGCTTTGTTATCACAGGGCTGTATTTCTCAAGTGTGGAAATAACTTCCATCGCTATCGGAGTTGGTTCCAAAGAGCCAGAGCCAACAAGAAAGTTTCTGTAAATTAATTTTTGTATTGTCTCATGTCTTGTTGCCTTTGTACCCAGACCTAAGTCCTCCATAAGTTTTATCAGGGAACCCTGGGAATATCTTCCAGGTGGCTGGGTCTCTTTTTCTAAAATAACTAATTTTTTCAGGTTTGCGCTATCTCCCTCTTTCATCATAGGAAGTGTTGTTTCCTCTGTTGAGGCATATGGATAAAACGCCTTCCATCCCTTTTTCTTAACATTTAAGCCACGAGCAATAAACTTTTCCTTGTTGAGAAGAATAACCACGGATGTTGAAAGCAAAACCGCCTCCTCCGAAAGTGTTGCAAGAAAACGCCTTGCAACCAACTCATATATTTTTTTCTCATCCCTGGAAAGTTTTTTTAGATCAGGAAGGGAGACAGGATATATTGGTGGATGGTCAGCGCTTTTTTTTCCATATGACGGAAAGAGCTTTTCTTTTTTCAGAAGCTGTTTTGCCTCCTTGAACATCCCAGAAAGCATTTTCACGGTTTTTGCCAAATCAAGGCTTTTTGGATATGTTTGATTGTCTGTTCTTGGGTAGGAAATAAATCCACTCATGTAAAGCCTTTCAGCTATAAACATTGCCTTTGCCGCGGAATATCCCAATACAGATGCCGCTCTTATATACTGAGTTGTGTTGAAAGGGATTGGTTTCTTTACTCTTCTTTCACTTACCCTTATCTCCAAAACTCTTCCATGCTTACATGTTGAGTTTTTCTTGGCTTTTTCCACATCTGACTTTTTATCAAACTTTGTTTTTTCGTGAAATGCTTTAAACCTTGTTTTGTTTTTCTCAAGCAATGCCTCAAGCTGGTAGTATTTCTTGGCCTTAAATTTTTGTCTTTCTTTTTCTCTTTCAACAACCAAGGCAAGAGTAGGTGTTTGAACCCTTCCTGCAGACAAATACTTTGAACCCATTCTTTTCGCTGTGAGAGAGAGAAAACGAGAGAGAACCGCCCCCCATATCAGGTCTATTTCCCTTCTTGCGTTTGCCGACTCAGCAAGATTTATGTCCAGGCTTCCCAACTTTGAAAATGCCCCCAATATTTCCTCCTCTGTTATCGCGGAAAAGTAAGCTCTTGAAACCTTTATTTTTGGGTTCTTTTCTTTTATGATTCTCAGAGCCTCTAAACCAATTGCCTCTCCCTCTCTGTCATAATCCGTAGCAATAACAACTTCACCAACCTTGTCTGAGTTTTCCTTAAGAACAGAAACTATGTCTTTTGCGTTGTTTATATAAACAATCTTTCCATCAACAAGCTTTTTTAGATCTACTTTTTGCCAGGACTTATATTCGGGTGAAAAGTCAACATCTTGGATATGCCCCTTCAACGGAATAAGAAGAAACTCCCTATTTTTAAAAGTTAGCTGAAAAACAGGAATCCCTTTTATTGTTTTTTTCTTTGGTTTTCTTGAAAGAATGTTTGCAATTCTCTCTCCTGCGATTGCTTTTTCGGCTATTATTAGTTTCATTTAAAAATTATAAAAACGGAAAGAATTAAAAACACTCAGTCAAAAAACAACTTTTTTTTGAAGTTATAGCTTTTTCTGAAGTGTTTTTGGAGGAAGGTGGTAGCTTTTCTTTAACTCGTCAAGTATTAGGTTTGTCTTTATATCTATTATCCCATCCAAAACCTTTAACCTTTCGATAAAGCTTTTTGCTTCGTTTAGGTCTTTGACGATAACTTTTGCTAAGAGATTGTAATCCCCTAGGGAAAGATAAAGCTCAGAAATGTTGTCATTTTCCCTTAGTTTTTTTATAACATCGTCTGTTTTTGCCAGCTCTGTCCTTATGTTCAGAAAAATAGGGTTTTCAAAACCAAGAGACTTGAAATTTATAACAACAGTTATCTTGTCAATAACATTTCTCTTTAAAAGGGAATCAAACCTTTTCTTTGTTGCAACGTCGGTTAAACCAATATCCTTAGCAATTGTGGAAAATGGAACCCTCCCATCATCGATTAAATATTCAAGAATTTTGTGGTCAATCTTATCCAAAGAAACCATTCTCTTAAATAAAGTAGAAAAGAAATTAAAAAGTTTGTTTTTTAAAACAAAAAAATAAGACTAGAAAAAACTGATCAAAAAAAGGTATAAATTTTAAAATAGAATGTTCTTTCTATACTAGGATGGGTGTTAGAGACTTCGAAATTCTAACAAAAGAGATGAGGGATGCTGGTGCAGACCAGTGGACTTCCCTTCTTGTTTTGAGAGGCTTGGAAGAACATAAAGATGTTAGTCTAAACGACCTAAGAGAGAAGGTTATAACTCTCTTAGAAAAATATGATGCAAAGGCTGCTGAAAGCTATAAAAACTTCTTCCGTTTGCGCGTTTTAACAAGTGGGGAAAAGATGGAACGTTTTAACAAGGAAAAAATTGTTAACTCTTTGTTAAAAGAAACTGATATAAACAAGATAACAGCCCAGAAAATTGCCTCTGACGTTGAGGAGGAAGTGAAAAAGCTAAGCCTTGACTATATAGATACGTCCCTGATAAGAGAGATGGTTGACATAAAGCTGGTTGAGTACGGACATAAAAACATAAGAGACCAGTACGCAAGGGTTGGCTTTCCGGTAAAAGACATAGGAAAAACAAATAAGGAGATATTGGAAAATGTCATAAACGACTGGATGAAAAGAGTTCTTGACATAGGGGTGTTGATAGGACATTACGAAAGGGATTACTATATAATGGATCTTGATTATTTCAACATAAAAAGGTTTGGTGTTGTAAAAACCTACGAGGACGTTTTTGACGTTGTTGATGAACACGAGACTAAAAACCTGACCATAGAAAACATAAACGAAAGCCTGTTTAACAGAAGGGAAGATGTTAGAAACTTGTTCAGGATTGCGAAAAGAACAGAGGAAAACTTTGACTCCATAAACATTGTTATCAACCTCTACTCACAAGATTCAAAGAAAAAGAAAAAGGAAATAACGAGTTTTGCAAAAGATATAATAAACGAGTTTAGGTTCTGGAAGGAGGAGTTGAAAAAAACAAGGATGTTTGTTAAGGTTGATAGCAAAGAGCTGATAGACGGCCTAGACAAGAAAAAACTCTTTTCAGGACTAAGTTTTATAAATAGCCTAGAAGACGATTTCTATATTTTAAATGACTTTATAGGGAGAAAAAGTAGGATAACTTCTTGCGTTGCCCTGAACCTAGTGAAGATTGTTTTTGAAAACGAGTATAATCTTCTTAAGATAAAAAACAAGATAGAGGAAGTGCTTAATAAAATAAAGTATGTTTTTGAGGAAAAACAAAAGTTTTTCAAGGAAAATGTCTTTAGAAACTCTGGGCTTGTTCTTCATGGTTATGGAATCGTAAAAAATGAGATTGAGGTTGAAGAAATAAAACGTAGTTTGTCTGGGTGGAATGTTTTATATGGGGATGTTGAGGTGCTTAGAAAATATAATAAAGAGGCTTTTGGTATAAGTAGAAGAGACGACATATTTAGAAAAAAAGTAAAAAAAGTAGAGGAAGTTGGGGAGAGCTTCAGGGATGGAAATGTTGTTGTTGAGTTGGGCTGATTTTTTATTTTTTGTTTATTTGTTTTTTTCTTGTTTATCTCCTGCCTAGCTTCATGTAGTGGTGGAGCAAAGATACTTTTTTAGCGTACAGTCTTGTTTTCATTAACTCAAAAATTGGTAAAAGAAATACAGTGGTTACTATTATTGTCAGGTAGTTTCCTATGGGGACAAAGGAGTCGATAGCAAATTCCACAAGAACCAAAATAAAAAACAAAACAAGCATTGTTGCCACAATCTCAAGAGTTCTTAGAAAGTTGAACCTTATAAACAAGAAACTTTCTCTTAGGGAAAACAGTATTGGATGCTCATCCAAGACAAGAGACTGAGACATGTAAAGCGTGAGGAAAAGTATCAGGAAGGAAATCAGGGAAAAGAGCTTGTAGAAAGATACAGGAGTAAAAAAATTTATCAGGAAAAGAACCATGGCAAGAATTATGTTCCATATTATAATCCTAAAGGCAACAAACTTGTAGTTGTCTATCTCGGTCTGTGTTGGAACCTTTCCAAGAATCCCGTGCTTTTGCACCAAAATTACAAACATCACGGTGATGGAGAAGAAAACAACATATATCAAAAACAAGATAATTTCGAGATAGAAAAAGTTTCCAACCAGGGAAAAAGTTCCCTTTTCCAGAAATATCTGTCCCGAAGAAAAAAAAGAGTTTGGAACAAAAGACAAGATCAAAGAAACAATGAGAAGAACAATCGTTGCCAGAAATATCTTGAAATCTGAAAAGTAATCCCTTATTGCCTCTTGTAACAGCATTATATAAACATAAAAAGAAGACTTAAAAAACCTAATTCTCAAGCTACTCAAACTTAAAACGCAGAACTCCAACTATACTCCCAAAAGACTTTAGCTTTTCGCCATGGGTTTGTTTGTGGTTTATGACAATAACCTCTGTCCTTAGCTTTTTTGAGAGGTCAAAGACCTTGTTTAGTTTTTCCCTGCTGTGTTTCAGGTAATCATCAAGCACAAGTATTTTGTTTAGGGCCCCGGCCTCTAAGGCCTTTTCGACCCTATCAAGCCCAAAAACAGTCATTTTCCTTGGAAGGTTTTTCATGAACTCCTCCACTGCTTTTACCTCCCTTATTGATATAAATCTCTCTTCCTTTATTTTTGAGATCATCTCATCAAGACCGCTTATCCCTGTGTTTTGAACATCAACCATATTCACAAAAAACTTTTTTTGGTTTAGAATCTCTTGTAGTTTTTCCTTTTCAAAACCTGGCCCGCCTACAAAGGTCTTTAATTTCTTTGAAAGAATCTGTTCCGAAACCTTTTGAAGATATGTCTCCTCCTCTTCCTTTTTGAAGTATTTTCCTTTTTTCTGCCCCTTTATGTTTTGAATATTGGTTAGCCCTCTTTGAGTTAGCTCTGCAAGGATTGCGTTTTCATCATCCAAAACAACCAAAAACATCAGCGGCTTTTTTGCCTCCTCTTCTGCTCTCCTAAGCCTTGTGATGTCGGAGTCAAGTAGGTTTAGTTTGTTTACCTTTATCTCGTCACCAACAAAAACCTGGAAGGAGTGATGTGCCTTAAGTTCGACATATTCCAGGGGCTTGGCATCTACTATTATTCCCAAAATCCTCAGGTTTTTGCCCTCCTCGTCAAGCGAGACCTCCTCAGCCTCCAGGGTTATGTAAACTTTTTTCCTCTCACTATCCTCTCTTTCCCTTGATGGTTTATATCTTCTCTCTGAAAGCATTGAAACAAAGTCCCCCCTGTCTATCAGAAAGGAAAGGTGCCAGAGGTCATCAAAGGATTCTGGTGAGACCTTGAAGAAGTTATCTCTTTTGCTTATCTTTATCAGTCTCATGTAAAAACCCTTTACAAAAAATTAATAAGCTTAAGGAAGGATGCCCTTGTTTAACGCTGAGGTGGAACAGTTTTCCGGGTCTAGCTTTTTCTCAAACCCATATGTTTTTCTATAAACCGCAGAGATTTTTCCCTTCTTCTCACAAAAAACATCGGCCTCAACAGTTATTTTTTTTGCTGCAACAACTAGCTTTTTTAGGTAAATTAGACAAGGCAGGTTTCCCTGCCCTGTGCTAAAACTTTGAAGATGGTCAAAATCAGATCTTTTTATTTTTTCCAATTTACCACACTGCTTTGAAAGAATTACTGAGTTTATCTCTTTGTTTAAGGTGTATAACGAGGACTGGGACGAAAGAACAAGGTCATGGAAAGATACCTGATGAAATTGAAATGAAGATGCTGCAAGAAAAACAAAAAAAGTAAACAAGACAGGTATGAAATTTACAAATCCTTTTTTTGGTTTTAGGAACAAATTTTCACCTCTTCTGAAATTCTTTTGAAGATGGTAAAACAAAAATAGTTTGTTGGATTGCTTGGTTTTTGTTCTGTTGGGTTGTCTGTTAAAATTGCAAAAGCAGCCTTGTCAAGATGTGAGTAATCTAGGGAAATAAAATTTTTTTCTGGAAGAACCTTGAAGAAAAGACCAAAGCTTAGAAGGAAGGAAAGAAAAAGTAAGGTTAACGATGTGAAAATAAATCCTTTTTCTTTTTTTATTGATTTCATAACTCTCATAAATTTCACTCCTTGGCTGGCCAAACATAAAGGGTTAGCATATCTTTTTCTCCTTTAAAAAAAACTTCTCTTGAGAGGGAGAAAAACTCTTTTTCTGGGGGAGGAGATAAACAAAAAGAAAACTGCTCTTGTGCATTGCTTAGCTTTATGTAACACCCATAGTCAGAAAGTCCAAGGCTTTCTTTTGTGATGTTGAGTTTTGAGGGATCTATGCAGTTTATGTTTATCAATGAATCACAAGACCCGGACTCCAAAACAATGTCAAGTGCTGTTGTTGTCTTTGCTCTGTATTCCTCGAGTTTTATGTAATCATGGAAAGAAAAAAACGAGGCTTCCTTAAGCTGTGACAAGGCTATGAAAAACAAAAGGACAAATGAAAAGGAAATTATCAGGTCTGCAAAGAAAACCTGCCCCCTATCTTTTCTTCCAGGCCTAAACAACCAGCTCACCGTTTTCTATTTTAATGGTTTGCCCGCAACCAAACTTTAGATTATGCCTAAAAACTGTTGGTCTTGAGAACTCCCCGGCTTCTGAGGTTATTTTTATCTCGCCATTATTGACTGAAATCAAACAGCTTGTTTCTTGTGGAGATTTTAAAAACGGAACATAAAATTCCAGCCGATAAAAACTTCCGCTTTCTAAAGAGGTTGACTTCTCAAGAATTTCATTGACGTGGATAAGAACTTGTTGTGACTGCACCTTAAGAAAAAATTCCCTTGCATTTGTCTCTGTGTAAGAGATAAAGGGGGAAAAAGACTGTGAAAGGAAAATAAAAAAGAAAAAAGCAAGTAAAAGCTCAACAGAGAGTAGACCTTTTTTTTCCTTAAAACCCAGAGACATCCTAAGAATAAGACAAAGAAGTTTTTAATAAGATTATTGTGTTTGGGCTATGATGAAAAATCTATTTCAAATAAAANNTGTGGTTTCTAAGGTAAATGGATAGGCAGCTATTATGTGAAAATATCCTTTTTTTGAGAATAAAATTAGGTCGTTCTTTGATGGTTTGGCTGATCTTGAGGGATGGGAGTGGAATGTTCCCAACAAATCCCCCTTAAACGGCTCCAACCATATAAAATATTCAGCAGAGCTTCCTGTTGACCTAAATGGCAGGTACATAAACTCCCTTACATAAAACTCCTTTTTCTCTAGGTTTTTTTCTCCACCAAGAAAACCAAGAAACTCGTTTGGAAACATGTTTCTTGAGGCCTCTAAGAGACTTTCCAATACTGAGAGAGAAACAACAATTTTCATGTTATCTCCTCTTGTATCACAGCGATTAGAGAGGCAAAACACTCTGAGCTAACAAAGTTATGGCTGCAGTTCAGAACCCTTAGCTTTTTCTTTTCAAATGGAATTTTGTTGTAAAAGTCCTCGACTTTTTTTAGCGGGACCATGTTATCCCTTGAGCCATGAATAAGAACAACTGGTGTTTTTATTTTGGTTGTGAGCTCAGCTGGCCTCAACTCCTCAAAAGACCTTACGAATTCCCTGGAAACTATTTGTGTTTTTCCGTTAAGAATTATTTCAACAACCCCTTTGTTTTTTATTTGGTTGAGTTTTATCTTTGGTAAAAATCTGGAGGGAAGCTCATTTGCGTTTATGGCAAGCGAGGATAAAATCAACTTCTTGAATTTTTTCTTATCTTGGAGATAGAGAGCTGTCAAACCACCAAGAGAATGTCCAAGCAAATAGATGTCGGTAAACCCCTCTTTTTTTACAAAGCCGTATACTCTCTCAAGAGTTAGAACATAGTCTTGGAACCCAACCCTGGTTTTTCCTAGGGTGTTTTCACCTGCAAATGGATAGTCAAAGCAGATTGTTGAAAATCCTGAGGAGTTTAAAAGAGGCTCTAAAAAACGAAAGAGAAAGTCATTTTTTGAGGAACCAAAACCATGGGAAAAAATAACTGCTTTTTTTGTTTTGTTTTTTCTTATGATTAGTGGGGTCTTGTGACCATCTCTAATCTCAACAAACACTTTTTTTCTCATCAAACTAAAAGAAGGGAAGAAGGATTTTTAAATAATGGATTAGAGTTGGGATAAGAAGACAGGACATGTTGATTCCTCTTCGGAAGCCTAGTTTTATCGCAACAAAACCAAGAAATGTTGAAACATAAAGTATTGCCAGGCCAGATAGGGAGTAAAGAAAAAAGACAAATAAAGAAACAAAGAGGAAGATAAAAACCGATACTGTTTTGTAGTTGATTTTATTTATGAAAACAACTGAAAATCTTGAAACAACTGAGGCTACCAAAAAAGCAAAAAATATTGAGATGAAAATTAGAACAAGAAGTTTTGCAAAGAGTAGTTTGTCAAGAGGAAAGGTTTCCCTAAAAAAAGCAGCTATTCCGGTTCTTGCCTTTCCAAGGAAAAAAAGCGTTGCAAATGAAAAAATTATTGTTGATGTGTTTATTCCACCAACAAAAACAAGATAGGCTTCGTTTGTGAAGCGGAAGAACTTTTCCGCGATAAAAGCAACCTGGGAAGAGCTTGCCGCCGGAAATATAGCTGCCATGGGAGAAAAAACAGAAGAGAGAAAGGAATTCAGAAAAACCTTTTTTAATTTTATTGGGCGCGTGGCTTGTTTTTGTTCCGGTATTTCCCTTATCCTGAGGGAAAAAAGAAGGTTGCTCAGGCCAAAGAACCCGGTTATCAACGGGAGAATCGCGTCATAGTAGGAAAGAGAAAAGTAACCGAAAATACCAGCGCAAAGAATAAAACTAAATGCAAGGAGTTTTTTTCTCTCCTGAAAAACCATCATTCCCAATATTGAAAAAAGAAAGATAATAACAAGTTCAAACATCGTTGTCCTAAAGGTTTTCAAAAATTTGATGAAAAGAAAAATTAAGGCCAGGGAAAAAACCGAAGAAAACAGGCTTCCATACATTGTTAGTCTTATTGCCCGTAATCCCTTTCCCCTTAGCAAAAGTCTATGCCCGGGCAAAACACTTTGTATTGTTGAGGCTTCTGGGACCCCAAAGATTATTGAGGGAATAAAATCGATAAAGGTATGGGTTATGGCAAGCGGTACAAGAAAGTAAACAACTGATGGAGAAGACAGACCAACGGAAAGAAACCAAGAGACAACCAGGTTTATGTGCAGGCCCGGGATAAGCCCTGTTATTGTTCCTCCGAACAAGCCAAGGAGAAAGAGAAATATCTCAAGCATTAAAAAAATATGGTGATGAAGGTAAAAGAAGGCAGTTTAAAAATAAACTCTTTTGTTTACTGCCAAAGCCTTACTTCTGTATCTCCAAAATCTGTCAGTTGTCCTATGTTGTTTGAAACCCTGATTCTTAACTCATTTAGCTCCTCATCTGTAAGCTGTCTTGAAAACCTGGCCATGAAAACTATCCTTTTTACATCTCCGGTTTTTTGGGGGGTTGTTTTGAAGCTAAGCAGCTCAAGATTTTTTCCCACAGAAAAATTTATCGCCTCTTGCTTGAAGATATAAGATGCCTTGAAGTTGTCTAGGGTGGAAAGCCTGAAGCTGAAGAAGATAAAACTAGCGCTAGCTATAAAAAGAACTATAAGAAGAACAAGTAGAAAATCCAGTGAAATTTGTGCTTTTTTTGGCATCATGCATCCCCTATCAAAATAAGGGAGTTTTTATTTTGAATGAAAATTTTTTTTAGGCCTGCTGCCCTTAGACTGCAGTCCGAGGAGAAAGAAAGACCTTCTGGAAGCTCAGTTTCTTTCCTACATTCCATGGCAGGGCATTTTCTAAACTCTGTTTTTGTTTTTAGCCTGAAAGAAAGTTTGTTGTCCTTGCACAAGATCTCTCCCTCCGCTGGTATGAAAACAAAGATTTCTATCCTTGAATCGTTGGAAAAAGAAATTAAGTCAATCGCGTTTTCTATTTTTGATAGGCTTGCCTCCAACTTAGCGAAGTTGTAAAGGTCTTGTAGCGTGTCATCTGCCTTGTTTAGGTTTGGAAGGAAAAAGCCCTGAACAATGTAGACCATCAACCCGATTATAAAAAGAAGTTCTATTGTTAGCTGTCCCTTGTTTCTTTTTTTTAGAAAAACCCAAAAATCCAGAGCCATACAAAATCTCCTATAAACTGAGAGAGGATAAAAGATAAAAAGACTAACGGAACAAAAGGCATGCTTCTTCTTAACCTAAGGCTTTTTGGAACAAGCCCTCTCCTCTCTAGGTCTTGTATCTGTCTAAGTTGTTTTTTTGTTAAACCGCCAGCAAGCGTAGAAATTACCTCCCCCTCTATTTTTTTTCTTTTTTTGAAAATTCCTGTAAATGGGAGTGTGGGCTTTTCCCTTATCTCGATACCCTCCTTTCTTAAGATAATAAAATCAGAGAGAATATCTCCTTCCACAAGCTCAGATATTTTCTTTTCATAGGTAAACACCTTTCTGCTTAATTTAACCAAAATCATAAAAACTGAGAGAATAAAGCTTATGAGGATTAGGGAAAATAAGAAGTTGAGAAATATCTGAAAGTTTGATGGGTTTACAACTATTAAAATAAGGGAAAGAACAAAGAAAACAATGTTAACAAAAATGTTTTTCAGGAATTTCCTTATGAAAAAAAGGACTATGAAAAAAACTACCTCGATTAAAACTATAAGGAGAAGATGAAGGTTTAGATGTTGTAAGAGAATAAAGAAAGGAAATAGAATAAACGTGTAGGTTACAGAAAGGAGAAAAATGTTTTTTATTTCTTTTTTTATTTCGGAGAAAAGAAAGCTTCTCTGTTCCCTATCTGAAAAAGTTTTGAAAAGCAATACAAAAAAAGCATATGGAAATGCAAGAAGGAGAGAGTACAAAAGAAGAGTAAAAGTCATTGGTATAAGGCTTTTGTTAAGGGAAAAGAGCGCTGGATTTTTTGGGGAGAGCAGGGAAAGAACAAGAAAGAGCTTGAAATCCCCGCCAGCAAGAAAGCCTATGAAAAAAAGAACGTAAAGGATCACGAGTGTTGAAAAGAAGGAAATCAATATTGGTCTTACAAATGAAAACTCAGGCAGGAGAAGGAAAAAAAGAAAGTTGAAAAGCAGGGCAAGATAGAGAAAGGTGTAGGAAAGAGAGTTTGGCACAATTCTTTTTTTCAGGTCTGTGTAGCTTGCTGAAAGGAGAAAAAGAAAGGCAAGGGAAAAAGAGACAAGAGCGTAAAAGTCAACCCACACAAAGGAAAACATAAAAATTATCTGCTCAAAGCGTCTAAAAGCCTATTCTTTTTATCTATTATGTTTGAAGACATTATGTTTGATAAAGAGGAGTTTACCGCAACAAGAAGAAGCATAACAACAACAAATATCAGAAAAACAAAGGAGATTATAACAAGATACTCGACTGAAAGCTGTGCTCTTTTTTCTTTTAGGGGAAGTAGAAACATGCTTGAAAAAATTTTTGAGGTTTTTATCTTGCTCATTATAATCTTCCTTTATCCTATTAAGAAATTTGTGCGTTGACCTCTCCCAACGGATTGAAAACAGGAGAGTTTGGGTCGCAGTCCGGATCGTCCAGGTCCATCTTGCCGTCCTCGTCGTTGTCGATTCCGTCATAGCAGTTCTCAACAAGTTTTATTCCCTGATCTAGAATGTTTGCTATCCTCTGGGCCTGCTCTGTGGAAACCTCTCGTTTTTGTTGTGCCACAAATGAAAGAGCAATTGTTATCACAATCAAACCTATTAAAATAGCAGCACCTATGATAAGAAGATACTCAAAAGCGCCTTGCCCTTTCCTAGAGCCCCAAAACATAGTAGTTAGGAGTTCAAATTCTATTTAAATTTAACTTTGGGTTTGTTTTAGTTTTGTTTGGGTTTTTTTACTTTTGAAGTTCTTGGATTTGAGATTGGATTTTTTTGTGGATTTCCGTTCTTTTTAAAAAGTTTTTAAGGAAAATACCTAGACTTAAGGCTATTAAAAGAACCAAGGCCAAAAGAAAGATAAACTCGGTTGTTGTTTGTGCTCTTTCCTCATCCAAAAACATCACGATTTTTTTCATCATAACACCTATACTGAAATAAACCTTAAAACTAAAAACTTTCCCAGGAAAAATATCGCAAAGGCTATAAGTAATAAGAATGGAAGAATGAGAAACCCTCTTTTGTAATCTCCGTCCCTGATATAAGACATCATAAAGCTTGAGAAAATAATCTCTGCTAAGATGTAAAACTCAAATATAAGACTTAGAAAAACTATGTTTGCCATGGCCTGCTCTGGGACAGCAACAATTTGTGAAAGAACTTTGTACATTATGTTGATTATTGCAACAACCAGGGAAAATATAAACGGAGCTATAACAGCACTTCCAGAGGCAAGAAAGAGATACTGCATCAGGGTTCTGCTTTTCCTCTCATTTTCTATTTCCTTTATTTCCCTGAAGTCGTCAGCCATGTCGTCCAGGACATCAGACAGCTTTGCCCCACTAAGAGAAAGTTCAACAATAAGGTCGACAAGCCGCTCTATATTTTTTGAGGGGACCTCCTCTGTCAATGTCCTTAGGGCATCTCTAAATGTCTGTCCCTCGTCAAGCCTTCTCAGGACTTTTTCGAAGGCGTTGCTTACCAAGGGATAGTCTGCCTCCACAACCTCCTCAATCGCCAGGCTGTATGTCCCGCCTGACTGGAGAACATCTGCTATTTGTTTCAACGCATCTGCAAAGTGTTTCTCAAAGGCATCCACCTTTCTTAGGGCTAGGTTGTATGGAATTCCTATAAAAACATCTATCAAAAGAATAAAGACGATAAACGGAAAGATAAGAAGAATGTCAAAGCCAGGCCTTAAAACAAACAGAAGAAAAACAGAGGCTGCTGACAGGGCAAGGGAGGCTATAAGCGAAAGCAAGATCCATTTTTTTGAGTCTAGTTTTATTCCCAGAAAATAAAGATGTTTCTGGTAGATTTTAAAAAAGGTTTTTTGTTCTGGCTCTGGCATGTGTTCACCTTGGGGAGATCCTCTTTATAAGAAAAAGCATTATCAGGAGTATGGAGGGCATAACAATAACAAAAAACAGGGTGGTTAGCGGTAGGGTAAACGGTATCAGGGAAAAAAGTGTTTCAGAGGTGCCTATCCTTAGAGGAGCTGTTCTTAGCCCTGCAAGTATTGCCACAAAAACAGGAATAACAATCGCGACAAACACATAGAGAATGCTTATGAAGTTTATCTTCTCCGAAAACTCTCTTATGGAAATTCTCTCCTCAAACATTATCTCATCTGCTATCTGCTTTATTGCATCGCTTAGTTTTGAACCTGTCCTCAAGGCTCTTGTTATGTACTTGATGGCTCTTTTCAACTTCTCTGACCTGTTTCTGTCAATCATGTTTTCAAGGGCGTCTTCTATGCTTAGCCCTTCCTCAACCTCACGGACAGTTCTTGAAAACTCCTCTGACAAGGTCCCGTACCCAAGGGCTGAGAGGTTCCGCAGCACCCTAAACAAACCAAGTCCTGCCTTCAACTCCGATGCCATACCTCTCAGGGCAAGTGGCAGGTCTTTTTCTATCTCAGCTGCTCTTTTGAAAAGTATTGACTCAGGGAACTTAACTGAAAAAATAAATGTTGCAAAAAAAGTAAATATCGCAAGTAGTATTGAAAATACTGAGATAAAAGCAGTCCCAGAGCCAACAAGAGTTAGCAGAAGAAAGGAAATAAAAAATATGAACAGGGCAAGGCCAAAGGACAAGAGAAGGGAAATAGCAAGATACTGCTCTAGGCTGTAGGGAATTCTTGCGCTGTAAAGAAGAAAGTCAAATTCCCTTAGAAAATTTAGGTTTGAAAGCCTGTTTGCTATGTTCTTAAAAAAAAAGAGTCTGTCAAGAATTGAGAGGTAGATTTTTTCTTTCTTTCCTTGTAGTGTTGAAACATCGTAGTAAAAAACCTCTTTACGTTTTTTCTCTGCAGGTGCCTCTACCTTCCTGAACTTCTCAACAATTTTCTTTATTTGATTTGGGTCTAACATCGTAAAACCACACCAAGCTTTTAGTCAAATTCCTTTAGAATGTGTTTTCTCAAAGCCTCCTTGAAGCTAGGCATTTCCCTGGTTTTTTTCTTTACCAAGTCTTTTAGAAAGTTCTCTCTTTTTTTCAAAATTAAGTCAAGTTTTTTGCTAGTTATCCCAGTAAAATCCTCAAGTACTGAGAAAAACTCTGGCCTTCCTTTTTTCTTTAGCCTGTCTTTGAAGGGATCTCTCTTATATATAAGATTAAGCCTTCTTTTTTCCCTGAAGTTGGCTGGAACCTCGGCTATCTGATCAACTCTTCTTACCATTCCTTTTTTTGGGTCGCTTATTCTTTGTATAACAACTATAAAATCCAGGGCGGAAAACATCTCAAGCGGAACATTCATTGGTGGAGAAGTAACTCTTGTTATTGTCTCTTCCGCCGAGTTTGAGTGTATCGTGCCAAGAGATCCCTGCTGGCCTGTGTTCATGGCTGTAAAAAGGGAAAATGCTTCTGCACCTCTTACCTCCCCAACAACTATTCTGTCTGGCCTCATCCTTATCGCGTTTTTTGTCAACATCTCCAGGGTTATCTCTCCCTCTCCCTCCAGGCCAGGAGGTCTTGCCTCTAGCCTAACCCAGTGTTCCAGGGGAAGGTTGAGCTCAGCTGTATCCTCTATCGTTATTATCCTTTCCCTGTCTCTTATAAAGGAAGCCAGGACATTCAGCAAGGTTGTCTTTCCTGAACCTATTCCACCTGTTATAAGGATGTTTGCGGGGAAGGCTCCTAAACCATCTGCCAGTGTCCAGATAAATGCACCCACCTCAAAATTTATGGTTTTGTTTTCAATGAGATCTACTATTGTAAACGGGTCTTTTCTAAACTTTCTTATTGTGATTGTCGCTCCCCCAACAGCTGCAGGAGGGATTGTTGCATTGACCCTAGAACCATCAGGCAGCCTGGCGTCTAGTATTGGATTTGCTAGGTCAACCCTTCTCCCAACCCTCATCGCTATCTTGTTTGCTAGGTCAACGATTTCCTGGTTTGTTAAAAAGCTAAGGTTTGTTAAAAGCATCCCATGCTCTCTGTGATAAACATAAACCGGTCTTTTCTCCCCTATTATCATTATCTCCTCCAACTTGTCGTCATGAATCAAGGGATCTATTATGCCATAACCAACCATCTCGCTTACAACAGCGTCTATGTAAAACTGTTTTCTTGCCTTTGGAATTTTCAGCTCCGGTGTTGAGTCTATTATTTCCTTTATCTTTTGAGCATAGACAGTTCTTTTTTGTAGTTCATCTCTTATCTGATATGGTTGGATTGTTATTATCCTTGTTGCTATTTCCTTCAAAGCAGAAATTATATCTCTTTCCTCCTGGCTTGGTTTTATAACAGGAATTTCATACTTTGGAAGGGTTTCCCCGGGATACAACTTGATAACAACATCATCATACTTGTCAATGATTTTCTCTTTTTTAACAACCTCTGGAAGAAGCTTTTTGAAAATGTCGACCATCTACAATATAAAAGATTTATTTTTATAAAACCTTTCCATTTATAGATTTTAGAAGAGAGGAAATAAAATGTATAAATCAAAGCTCCTTGAAAGAATTTTTTTTGTGCTTGTTTTTTCCCTAGTTTTCCTAAATTTTTCAGGGTTGTTTGTTTTTTCAGTTTTTCCAGATTTTGACATAAACATTCAAGATTTTAACGTTGAGGAAATAGAAGAGAACAAATTTATAACCCTGGGTGTTGAAAAGCCTCCAGTTACAATAAAGGAAGAAAAAATCATTTCTTTTTTCACAAAATTGGTTTTATACATTACTGGGATTGTTGCTGCTCTTGTCATAATTTTTGTTTTTTATACTCTTTACAAAGAATTAAGAAAAACTCCTTTTATTGAAAAAGAAGAGAAGGAAAGGGGAGTTGAGAAAGAGGGGAGGGAAGAGGAAATCAGTAAAAAAAGAAGAATGACTTTGGGGGAAAGCTTTGAAGAGATAAAGAAATTTTTCAAGAAATAAATTATCTATATACTTTTTCTCTATGTTTTACTCTTACAATAAGAATATTTTTTTCTTTTACGGAATAAAGAACTCTATATTTTTCTACTCTTAACCTTCTAAACCCCCCAAACCTACGCAAAATAGGTTTTCCAAGAAAGGGATTTTCTCTTAATTTTTCTATTTTTTTTAAAACTTGGTCTCTAATTTTTTTATCTGGAGAAAGTAAAGAGTCTTTTGCTTTTTTATCATAAAGCAAATTATATTTCATTTTTTTGCCCTTAGAATTTTAAGCAGTTTTTCATGTGTTATTATCTTACCTTTCTTATAATTTTCTTCAGCTTCTAAAAAATCTTTTAAATCATCCAAAAGTTCTTTGTCGTTAATAGCAGCTTCTATTGACTGTCTAACAAGCTCGCTCCATTTTATCTCAGGATGTTTTTTCATTTTTTTATAAAGTTTTTCAGGAATGCTAAGAGTCATATTCGGCATTTTTTCCACCTCTAACAAAATATGTGTATACACATATATAAATATTACGTTAATTTAGAAATAGAAATCATAGTTCTAAAGCTTTTGTATTTATTTTTTCCTTTAAATATTCAACAAACTCATCAACACTAAAATTTACAATTTTTCCATCTCTTTTTCTTACTGGAATTGACTTTAGGTCTTTTTCCCTATCACCGATAACAACCATATATGGAACTCTTTTTAGTTGGGAATCTCTTATCTTGTAAGAAACAGACTCGTTCCTATCATCAAACAAAACTCTGAATTTGTTTTCCCTTAAAACCCCATAGAGTTCCTCGGCCAACGGAATGTTTCTATCCGAAACAGTGATTATGGAAAGATGATATGGAGAAAACCAAAGCGGCAGGTTTCCCTCAAAATGTTCAAGTAAAAACCCAAAAAACCTTTCAAAACTTCCAAGCAGAGCCCTGTGAATCATGACAACTCTTTCCTCCTTGTTTTCCTCTGAGACGTATTTAAGGTCAAATCTTTCAGGGCCTAAAAAATCAAGCTGAATTGTTGCTAGTTGCCAGGATCTTCCAAACTTATCCTTAACATCAAAGTCTATTTTTGGTCCATAGAAAGCTCCTTCTCCTTTTTTGACTTTATATTTTTTTCCTTTGTTTTCAAGAGCTTTTTTAAGGGCGTTTTCCGCCTTTTCCCATATCTCTGGAGAGCCCATTGCTTTTTCCGGTTTTGTTGAAAGAAATATCTCTGCGTTTAGGTCAAACGTCTTGTAAATTTTCTCTATTAAATCTAAAATTCTTTCTATTTCCTCTTCTATCTGAGAGGGCATTAGGTAGATATGAGCATCGTCCTGAACAAGCTCCCTTACCCTCACCAAACCATGAAGAACTCCTGAGAGCTCGTTTCTATGAACCAAACCAAACTCTGCGATTCTTAAGGGTAACTCTTTGTAACTGTGTTTCTTTTCCTTATAGATTAAGTTGTGTGCAGGGCAGTTCATTGGTTTTAACCCGTACAAGATTTTATCGATCTCTGAGAAAAACATCTCCTCCCTGAAATGTTGTAGATGTCCTGATTTTTTCCATAGGTTTGCGTTGAGAAGTTGGGGGGTTCTAACATACTGATAGCCGTTTTCTATATGTAAATGATAGTACCAGTCCTCCAGCTCCTTCCAGGCAACAAACATGTTTTGGAGAATAAATGGCATTCCCGGCGCCTCCTCATGCAGGGAAAAGAAATCAAGCTGCTTTCCCAAAACCCTGTGGTCGTATTTTTTGATATCCTCTCTCCATCTCAGATAAACATCCAGGCTTTTTTGGTCTGGAAAGGAAATTCCGTAAATTCTTGAAAGCTGTGGGTTTTCTGTTTTTCCCTTCCAGTATGAGCCGGTTATCTTCAAAAGCTTAAAGGCCTTTACCCCTCCAATGTTTTTTAGATGAGGACCAGAACAGAGATCGTAAAAATCAGCTATCCTATAAAAGGAAATTTTGGTGTTTGGGTCTTTTTCTAAAATTTCGTTGAGAAGCTCCAACTTGAATGGCTCGTCCCTAAGCTTTTGGGTTGCTTCTTCCTTTGAAAGATATATATGCTCAACATCGTGTTTCTCTGAAATTGTTTTTTCCATCTCTTCCTCAAGAAGAGCAAGATCTTCATCCTTAAAGCTATGATCAAACTCATAGTAGAAGCCATTTTCAATGGCAGGGCCTATTCCAAGCTTGGCCTCGGGAAATAGTTTTTTTACAGCGTATGCAAGAATATGAGAAGAAGTATGCCAAAACTCCTCTTTTGTATACTCCTTTCCCTTAAAAGCGTTTTCAATAATCTCCTGTGACATCCTATCCCTTCCCTACAATGGAAGTTTTATAAAAATAAACAAGCTTAGATTTAAAAGCTATTTTCTATATGTCAAAAGATACAAATTCTTATATATTGCTCCCTCCAGGGAGAAAAACCATACAGCAAACAACATTGCCAGAATGTTTGTGGTTATTGTGTTTGCAAGTGGAAAGCTTATAAGCAAGTATGAAAGAAGAAATATAAAAAGCTGAAATATTACAAGAAGTATGAAATAGGAAGAGGCTGTTAAAAACTTTCTCCAGTACTTGTCCCTTCCAAGAAGATATGGGTTTTTTCCTTTCAGTGCAGCAGGGATAAATGAAAAGTAAAAAGGAGAGAAAAACAACAGAATAACAACATAGAGAAAGACGGATAAACCAAGGAAAGGCAATGAGCTAAGAAGAGTTTTTGTTGCTGCCAGGCTTATCCAAAACGGAATTCCGGCTATTGCTGCAAACAAGAGAAGATAGAGAAAAACAACAAGCGCTGCTTTGAAGAGAGGCCACAACCTCTTAAAACCAGCTGAAAACGGTTTTAGTGAAAAGTCTTTTGTTAAAAAATACTGGGTTAAAACTCCCTGGAAAAATCCCTTTATCAAGATGTTGAGCAAAAACAAGACTACTAAAAGAAAAACAAAAATCACCCCAAAAAACATAACAGAGGCGGCTACTCCTGGTGTCTGAATGGAAATTTCTCCCAAAATTTTAAAAACTGAAACACCAAGAAGAGTGAAGAACAGTATGAAAACCCCAAAAACTATCGCGAAAATAACAAGTTGTAAAACTATAAGCATTAGGGAGTAAAGCAGATTTCTTCCTTGTAGGCTTTCTCTAAAACAAGTTGCTAAAATATTTTTTTTCATGGGAAAAACACCTAAAGAACGAATTTATAATAAGTTTTCAAATTATATGTTTAAAAAGATATGCCTGTGAGAAGATGTTTCCGTACTGTGTTTCGTGCAAGGGAAGGCTCTGGTGCAACTTAGCAAAATGTCCAATACTTGAACAACACAATCTAAAAACAAGATCTCTTGGGGACAGGTTTAGAGAAAACAGGGAAGAGATTGTTGTTTCTCCTCCCGGGATTTTTGTTTCAAGAAGTTATCCCGGCCTTAGGCTTGCTGGCATCAACAGCCTAGGTGGCCTTTCCTCGCCTGAGGAATGGATAAACTTCCCACAAGACAGGGTTATAGAGGAAAGGCAAGAAATGCTAAGTGTATTTGTCAACAAAAAAGACAGGCGTTCGGTCCTGGAGCTGCAGGAAGGTATCCTGTCCTCAAGCAAGCTGGATGTCGAGGTTGTTTTTGAGAAAAAACCAAGATACAGGCTAAGTTTTTCTGAGTATGAGGCACCAACAGGAGCCTATGGATATGCTAAAAAATACAAGCTGGTTGAAAACCCAAGGGTTGAAAAAGTAGTCGAGGATGTGGTGTCAGACATAGATATGAAGGCAGAGGAAGCCCTGATAGATATGTATCAAAAAGGAGTTTCTGTATACAAAATGGCAGAATTGTTTTCGGCATCTTTGCTTGGGTTAAAGGGAAAGCGAAAGTTTGTTCCAACAAGATGGAGCATAACAGCTGTTGACGATGTTTTGGGAAAAAAACTTATTGACAAGATTAAAAACTACAAGGAAGTTGAGAACATCTGCTACTTTGAGCACAGCTATGCAGGAAACCATTTCTTTATTCTCTTGTTTCCGGGAATGTATTGCTTTGAACAGCTAGAGGCATGGAAACCCAAGAGCTTTTGGAGTTTTGGAAAGCTAAATATTATTAGCGATTTCGAGATAGGAAGGGCAAGAAAAAACTATGCTGACAACGTATCTGGAGCATACTATGCAGCAAGGCTAATGGTTTTGGAATGGCTGTACAAAAGAAGAAGAAGGGCAAGCATAGTTGTTTTCAGGGAGATTGATGAGTCTTATAAAATTCCTTTAGGAGTTTGGCTTATAAGAGAGGCTGTTGGAAAAGCCCTGGAAAAAGAGGAGATTAAGTTTTCCTCAAGGGATCTTGCTCTTAGGTTTTTAGAGGGTCGGCTTGATCTGCCTTTGGATGAATACCTAAAAAAATCAGAGGTTTTCAAAGTTTTAAAACAGAAGAAACTAACTGACTGGATTTGCTAATTTTTGTTACTGTACAATGTTTGTTACTCCAGAAACCATAGGAAAAGTAGTGCATGCACCAGCAGAACAAGAGGTTGCGATTGAGTAGCCCATAGCAGTTGGATAGCTACATAATAGCTCTTCGTGCTTAACCTCTCCGTTTTCGCAGTAATATTCTATGACCTTGCTTTCTCCCTGGCAAATGTCTCTATAAACTTCTCCATCCTTATAGGTGGTTCCTCTTATATATTTGTTTTTACCATCGGAATCTATACATCCAAGTCCTTGTTCTGTGTAGTCTCTTGGCTGGTTTTTTGAGATTTCAATGGTTAAATACTGTGGCCTTGGAACTCCACCAACATATGTCAAGCCAGAAATCGTTGGTTGATCTGATGGTTTTACTACACTTAAATACAATGGAGTGCTGTCTGCATCTTCTCTTAGTTCAATTATTGGATTTATTTTTTTCTTATAGATTGATTTTGGTTCTTCTTGATTTGTTCTTAGTTTTGTATTTAAGTAAATAGGAAGATTCACAACCATTGTTTTGTTTATTAATTTTATTTCATCATTTTCAGTATAAGTTTGCTGTCCTATTCCAACATGTTTAAGAAGGCATGCTTTGTTTTGTAAGTAATATTGTTTTTTTAAGTCATTGTTGTTCTCAAACTTCTCCTCAACTACTCCTGTTGGTTGTGGCTCTGTGTCTAAACTAATGCCGAGTTTCTTTTCACCAGCGTAGTAAACTGTTTTTCCGGCAAGATAGTCAGCAATAGAGAATAGTAAAATAGGTAGTTCCAAAATAGCAGTGCCCTCGATATATTTGTTAACAGGAATTTCCTCCTTTACAATCTTTGGCATTAAAAAAAGATCCGATAATTTAAAGCCTTTTCCATTTTCTTCTATAAAAAAGTCAACTGTGAAATTGCTGTCCTTTGGAATTGGGTTGAAAAGAGAGAAGATTGGATACCTAACAACTAAGACTCCTTGTTTTGGTGGGTAGTTTAAAATATTGACATTCTTCCCCTCAATTTCAGAAGAAACAAAGTCCTCAAAGTTTACAATTCTGTTTGGTATCACGTAAAAGTTTAGGGGGTTATTTATTCTGTTGATAAAATCTGCTAGCTGCGGCAGTAATTCCAGAATTCTTTGAAGCTCAACTAAGGTAAAAAATCCTGTCATAGGGAACACTGCTTGCTTTAGCCCGGCCTCAACAACAGGGTTGTCGATAAGAAGATCTGGCAGGTTTTCGTCTGTTGGAGGCTCTCCTTCACCAGCTGCTTCTTGAGCCCCGGCTATTCTCTCCAACAAAACGTTTTTTGTGAAAATATGGGAAGTATCTGTTTCGGAGAACGGGATTTGCAAAGCAAAGCTGTTTGTTTCATAAACTCCATCTAGATCTGCAACCACAACATCATATGCAAGAACATCTGTTGTAACTGGGATATCTTCTATAAATGCTGTGTTATTGTTGTCAACACTAATTATTTTGTTAAAAATATATGACTTATCTGACTTGATTTTTTTTGTTAGGCTTATCGTAAAATTGCTTTTTGCTGGGATGGTTTCTCCGTCTGCGGTTGTTTCAACAAAGTTCAACCTAAGATCCTTATTTCTCAACATGAATGCATTTTCTCCACGAGAAACATAAAATACGCTCCAGGAATCCTTTTCATATGTTGAAGGCGGCGAAGATATGCCTCCAATTGCTGTAGGCACTTGGTGCGGCCCTCTATATAGGGTTTTTTCTTCTTCTCCAAAAGGTACCCACATAATATATGTGGCTGGGTGGTCCTCTATTTTGGCGTTGTTGAGAATTATTTTAGAGGGCGGGACTCTGGTAACAAGCTCTCCTCCCGAATTAAGAGCATTTATCCACCTACCCCCTCCCAAACCACAGCTTTCAAAGTAATCATCGAAATAAAACTGTACAACAGGATGATTAATTTCCGTAGCAATATTGTCTAATGGAATTTTATAAAACTTGAAATGTAGGTCAATACATCTAACTTCTTCTGTGGTTGGTGGTTGTTGTTCTTCTTCTGGCGGGGCAGGTGGCTGTTCTGTTGTTTTTTTAGTTAAAGTTACTGTTCTCTCAAGCGTGTTTAACTCTTCTGTATCAATCCAACCCTCTCTTGCAACTTGTTGTCCTTTATTTAGAGGAATTTTTGTGCTTGAGCCAGGAACGTTAAGTGTCACAATTTTATTTTCATAGTTTTGGCTTAGATCTTCAATTTTAATCACGAGTTTAGAGTTTTTGTTTATTATTTCTGTTTTTGTTGATCCAACAAGACTATTTGTTCCGTGATTATTATAAAATTTGTAAGGAATATTCTCTAACAATATTTCTGTAAACATGCCTGGTGTTTGAAATTGTTTTCTAAAACGCCTATCAACATAAGAAAAGTTTCTATCAACAGTTACCCTAAAAATGCCTGCTGCAGGGTTCCCCTCATTGTCAACAAACAACAACTTTATATCTCTGTTTTTTGAGACTGTTCCAGACTCTAGCTTGTCTAGCTCGTCCGTACGTTTGGAGATAGGAGTTAAAAAGAAATAAGTTATTGAGGTTTCTCCCTGGCCTGTTTGTGGTTGTGGTAGTGGTAAGATCGCATAGCTAGAAACAGCATCTCCAAAAAACTGCCTTTCAGTACCTGTTTTAAACTCAAGATTCACAAAACTGTTATGCATTTTCTCTCCATCCCACCAAGGCCATCCAACATTATCCAACCTAACTATATTGTCCTCATATGTTATCTCTGGGCTGCAAGTTTCTCCTGGAGCGGCAGGAACATCGCTGAGATAGCTAGACTGTTTGTATAGAACAAATCTGTTGTGGATTTCCTCTGACAAATTTGTGCTTAGCTGTTGGGCAAGTCCTGCTGATGGGCCGGTTTGAGGAACCTTGTAGGCTGTTAGTTCAACATCAAAACAAGCCAAGGCAGAAAATGAAAAGAAAACGAGAAAAACAACTGGCAAAAGAGCCATAAACTGCACTCTGCTTTTCCTTTCTCTTTTCTCTTCTAACATATTAAACATATTCTTGTTCACCTAAAAAATTTATGTCATTCCTCCTCCAACTGGAAAAACATACTCTTGTGGTAGCACTTGTGTTGTTGTTCCTACCGGGGTTACGCTGTAGGTTATTGCTGAAATCTCCACTGGGCCAGGGTTTATAATCTCAGAACAAATCTCTTTTGTACGCTTTCGGAAGTTTCCTATCTCAATAAATCTCTTGCTGTTCCCATCATTTACAAGAACATAGTATGGAAACTCAACTCTTTGCAGGGAATCGTAAAAAGTTAGGGTTTTTGAGTCTTCATTAGTTAAATCAACGTAAAAGTCTACGGATGATAACTCTTCCAAGCCACCAGGTATAGGCAATGGAGATCCTGCCTCTGTGAAAAAAGAGGCAATACTTATTTTTCCTAAGAACGGTTTTTCATTATCGATGAATTTCGGTCCAGAATCTTTAACCACCTTGAACTCGTTGTTGATAATCCGGCCAGAATCTAAATCCTTAACTTCGAAAATAAATTCACTAGTCGCTGGTTGTTGTTCCTTTAATGTCAAAAGAATGTTGCTGTTGAGCTTGTATTGTTGCCCCTCTATCAAAGCTTTACAGTTCTTTCCTGGTTTTCCTATAAAGGTGCCTCTCAAACCAACAACCTCTGTACAGTCATACTCCAGCTCAGCTTGAGTGGCTTTTGGAGTACAAGTTCCCATATAACAAATATGTTCTTGGGGGCACTCTTCTTCTATAAATGAAATTTCATGAGTATCATAATAACCATCACAGATTGGTCTTCTTAAAGTTTTTTCATCTACACAAGTGTTTTGGGTGTACTCAACATCGCCTTTCTCTATGTTATACCAATATGCTCCTGAACCATAGAGGTTTGGATCATATATATAATCATAACATTGTAGTTCAACTCCCGCCCCAACCGTAAAAACTTGAGAAAGAAGTTGTTCCTCTGGCAAAATATTTAGATCTAGAGTTGCTGAATAGCCGTTATAGGCTAACTCATCAACTATAAAATAGAAATGTAAATAGTTTACTCCCTCTTTGACATCTTTGTATTGAATAAATTCAGTTTCCGAGCCTGTCCAAACAGGAGAAAAGTCTATATCTGAGTCTAGAATAAACGGTTCAATCAAACCCAATTCTTGTGTTAGCTTAAATGCAATTTCCCCCTCCTCCAAAGAACAAACCCTGAAAGTAGCGTCATAAACAGAATCAGCAACTAGGTTTTCTGGACTTCGTTGTTCTTGCTCATTAAATTTTGTGAATTTAGCCAGATTGGCAGAATTTTCTGTACATTTGTAAAAAACAAAGCTTCCTAAGTCTTTTTCTTCTCCAGGGTAAACATGTGCCTCAAGACTAATCTGAGAAAACACATCATCTTGAGGGTCGATGTTTACGCTTAAAAAACTACATGAAGGAACATCAATTTCAAAGCTCCCATCTGTTCCTGAAATGGTTTGAAATTGTTCTGTATTTTGGGTAACAGTGACTACTGCCCCACCATAACCTACCTCTTCCTCAAGAAGGTCTAGTGTTTTTATAACTCCTGTGAGATGTCCTTCTTCTAACTCAGTAACAATTGTAAAGTCAATTGTTTCCCCCTCTGAGGCTGTTTCTTCAGATGAGGAAAAACCATAGGACTGACGACTACAAAAACCCTGCAGCGAAACATATGTTGTTGCAATATATGGAATATTTGACAGAATGTTTGCGTGGTAATATCCATCTGGAGAATATTCCGCCTTTATAAGGGATGCCCCAAATTGCGTAGCCCCTTCGAGCCATACAGGCAGGTCGTTGTTGTTGATTGAATTTCCATAGACATCCTCAACATAAACTCTAGCTAAGGAACACCTTCCTGTTGTTTCACAAGACTCCAACCTAAAGGTTTCAGTATCATCATCATCTTCCATGTTTATTTGTCTAATTTGGGGTGCATATCCTGCTTTTGAGACAGTTATGTTATATGTCCCCTCACTCAAAAAAACAACAAACTCTCCTTCATCATCTGTTATCCCAACATATTCTTCGTCCTCATTTTCGTTGTTTAAAATATAGATACTTGCCCCTTCTATTTTATCGTAAGGTGAGCTTGACTCCTTAACAATTATTGTTAACTTGCCCCCAGTATCCTCCTGTTCTGCAGTTATAGGATTCAGATAAAAATTCATGTCTTTATCCTGCAATAAAGAAACAGTTGCAGCCAATGTATTGTATTCTCCGTTGTTGTCAGACACATGTAGCCAATAACTTCCCTTACTAACTATCTTGTTCCAAACCCCGTTATATATTAACTCTGGCCCCACCAAAATATAGCTGTTTGTTGGGTCATAAAGAGAAACCGTTAGATTGTTTGTAATTGTTTCTTGGGTTATAACGTCAAAAAACCTTGCTATAAAGTTTGCGTTGTTAACAGGATCATCTTCACTTGTACTTGCATGAACTGCCCCTTGATATCTTGTCAATCTTACGACACCATCAGCAGGCAGAGAACCGGAAAAACTAGAGTATCCTGTCTTGGATATGCTTAAGCTAAGAGTACCACAGTCCTCAGGCACCAGAACCTCCAGGGTTGAGGACGCGTTAGAATATGTATCCTCAAACTCTGGATTGTTTGAACACCTTACAGTAACTGTTGCTCCGTTGATTGGATTTCCCTGCGCATCTTTGATATATACTTGTCTTGGGACTAGTTTTGGAAGTGAAAAAGAAAGAAGCTTGCCAAGATTTCTTTGCCATATCTTTTCCTTTGCAAGATATCCTGTTTTTTCAGCCTTTACTATAACATATCCGTCTTTTCCCAATCCCTTGAAACTCAGCTTTGAGATTCCCTTTGCGTTTGTCAAAACAACATCTGGTGAGAAATTAGAGGAAACACTTACCCCCTGTAATGGAACTCCCTGAAGACTTGTCACCTTGACACTGACTGAGGGAACTCTTCCAACAAAAAACAAAACTACAAGAAGAATTAGTATAACTGCAATGCCACCAAAGAAAACAGGGGAAGGAATACCTCTATCCTCCAACCAATCAACCAGCTTGTATATAGGAATTCCTCGGTCCTCAAGCCAATCCAGGAAGTCATACCAACCCATAATTTCAGTAAAAACCATAGAAAAAGAGTTTAAATATGTTTTCTCAAGTTAAAAAATGAATTGCTTTAACTTATTTTTTCTCCTCTTTTTTTCTAAAGCTAGAGAGATAGGCTAAAAAGGAAACAAGCTGAATTCTCTCGTTTGCTCCCTCAACAATCCTGAAGTTAAACTCTCCTAAAAGATCAAGGAGTTTTGCTTTTTCCGACTCGTCAATCTCTAGGTCAAGAAGCTCTCTGTAAGCCTGTAGAAGAACATCCTCTCCTGAAAGGCCATAATCATAAAGAAGTTTGTCAAGCAAGCTTCTTGCCTCCTTAAACTTTCCCTTTAGCGCAGTTGAGAGCATTCCCTTAACCTCTTCTGGTCTTGCCCTTGAGGCTATCTTATAAACTGCTTTTTCATCGATGTCCTTTCCCAAGGTAGAGGTTGCCTGGAGAATATTTATTGCCTTTCTTATATCCCCCTCAGAAACATAGAGAATTGCGTTTATGCCTGACTCCTTAAGCTTTAGCTTTTCAGATTTTGCTATCTCCTGAAGCCTTTTCCTTATGTTCTTCTCATACAGCGGCTTGAAACGAAAGACAACTGTCCTGCTTTGAATTGGTTCTATTATTTTTGAGGAGTAGTTAACACTTAAAATAAATCTTGTTGTTCTTGAAAACATCTCCATTGTTCTTCTTAGGGCTTGCTGTGCCTCCATCGTCAGGGAATCTGCCTCGTCCAGGAAGATAATCTTGAAATCAGTATCAAAGGGTTTTATCCTTGCAAAATCCTTTATTGTTTCCCTCACAACATTTATTCCTCTCTCGTCAGAGGCATTTAACTCAAGAAAGTTCTTTCTGTAGTTTTCCCCATATAAATTTCTTGCTATGACAAGCGCCACGGTTGTTTTTCCTGTGCCGGCAGGTCCAGCAAAAAGAAGGTGGGGCAGGTTTTTTTCTTTTAGGTAATGTCTTATGCTTTTGACAACATGGTCCTGTCCAACAAGCTCACCTAAGGTTTTGGGCCTGTATTTCTCAACCCAGGGAATTATCTCCTCAGCCATTTAGAAAAAGCTATATGGAAAGAGTTTAAAAAAGAATTTGGTTATTTTTTCTTAGAATGGTTAAATCCCTGGAAAAGCTAAAAAACATCATAGTCACAACAACAAACGAGGTTCCTGGCTTTAAGATCAAGGAATATAAAGGAGTTGTTTGGGCTTCTAGCGTAAAAGGCAGGCATTTCCTAAGCGACCTAAACGCGATAGTAAAGTCTTTTTTTGGCCTAAGAGTTAAGGAACACGAAAACCTGATGAACAGCCTAAAGATGGAAACATTTAGAAAGCTTAACCAAGGAGCAAAAAAACTTGGAGCAAACGCAGTGGTTGGGCTAAGAATAGAAGTAACCTATCTCTCAGGAGCTGTTGAGATATTTGCTTATGGGACTGCTGTTGTTGTTGGATGAAAAATTGGTTGGGTGAGTTTTTGTTTAAGGAAGGAAAAAACTTTGTATATCTTGTTTCTGCCTTTGTGGTTGTTTACATATTAACAATATTGATCATGATTTTTGTTTTTGGTGTTGGAGAGGAATTTAAGGGCTCGCCAATGTTTTATTTGATCCCCCTGGGAGGAATCGCTTTTACCTTCTTCTCAATAGAGGTTTTCAATGATTTAACAAAATCAAGATTTTTTTCCTCGATATATGCTTTTTTCATCTATTTTGTTTTAATGATAGCAAGTTACTACTTTATGCTAAAAAGATTTTACCTGACATCCTATCTTCTTAGCGGCTATGAAAAAAAGAGGTTTGTTGAGTTTTTCGCAAAGCAGATTTTGCATTACTCCTCCCCCTCACCAATTGCCTTAATCTCCGCGGTTGTAAAAGCAATGTCAGCAAGTAGCTTTATGCCTTTTTTTGTTTCAGTAGTTCTTTCATTTTTTGCTTACTGGGTTCTGGCCTATATTCTCATGAGGAAGAACATCTTGCTCAGCGTTTCAAAAGACTAAAACTACTCAAGTTTTTTCTCAAACCAAAAAACTCTTTTTCCCTCAACCAGGGCTCTTATTCTTCTCTGTTTTTCTGAAAGTCTTGATTTGTTTGTCTTGAACTCACAAAATATTATCTTATCATCCTCAAAAGCAATTCCGTCTATTGGATTTCCTATAAAGCGAAAGTTGCTTGGGGAGAAAGGCATATTCCTTGCAAACGGAATAAACTGTTCTGTCAGCAAGCCATATCTTGTTGATAGTGAACGTTTTGAAAAACCAAGGGAAAGAAGGCTTCTTCTCAGTGAAAGATTTTGATAGAGCAGTATCAAAAGAAGAACAAAAAGCAAAACAGAGAGAGCCACAAGTCCCAAAATCAAGTGTGAAACCATACTAAAACAAAGAAATCCACAAATAAATAATTTCCTGTTTGTATTTGTCTTGTTTTTGTTTTCCTAGAAAAAAATAGAAAAGAAAAAATTAGTTATTGTCAGATAGAGATTTGTTACCGGGAATCCCTTTCTTATTGTGTAGAGCTTTGACTGGATTGTGGGTTTTATGTTCATAGAAACATCAAAAGTTTTGAAAATACTTTGGGTTGGCTGGTGTTTAAGGTAAAGAACAAAGAACCTCTCTCCATATGTCTTTGCGTCGATGTTCATTGTCAGTTGTTTTTCCTCCCCTGGATTTAACTCATAAACAATTTCCCCAAAATAACTTATCGGCAAGGATGCATAAAAAATTATCTTCTCCTTTGACAGGGAAGTGTTTTTTATGGTCACAGTAAAAGGAACTATCTCATCAATATAGACGTTTTTTCTTTCATTGTCTATTGTCGTTACAAAAATTTCTCTCGGGGCAGCTACCTCAAAACTTATCTTAAAAAACAAGTCCTTGCTTCTCCCAGCCAACTCCTTAGCTCTTAGGGAGATAACGTAAATTCCAAGAGGCATGTCCCTTGCAACTTTTATTTTCAGGCCAACAAGCTCAGTGCTTGGCACTAGCTTTTCAGTCTCTATTCCATTTGGTTTTTCCAAAATCTCAAACTCCTTCCAGAAAAAAGTTTTCTTTTTCGTGTCTAGAAAAACAGATGCAAGCACCTCAAACTCTCCACCAGGAGCTAGCCTGCCAAGAAAAACCTCCTCGTCATCTTTTATGATATACTTATCAACAGGCTTTGTTAGATGTACAAAAACAGCAAAAGCGCTTGATGAAAGAATAACGAAGGCAAGTAAAAAAACAATCAAGGAAAAAAACACTTTCTTTCTAAACATCTAAATGTAAAAACACGGAAAGAGTTAAAAATTTAGTGAATAGGGTTTTTCTATGGTTTTTGAAAAAAAGAGAGAAAGAGCCTTAAAAAAGTTTGAGAAGGACCTGGAGCTTAGAAAGGTTGATAAAGAGCTTGTTGATTTTTTAACAAAGTTTAACAAAAAGAAAGATTGCTTTACAACAAGCAGCTGTGCAGGCAGGATTCTGCTCCTAAAAACAGCCAAGATAGAAAAGAAGCAGCCAAAAGCATTTGTTTTCAAATCACATGAGAAAGTGAGGTTTGAGGACGTGGAAAAAGCCTTTGACTCCTGGAGGAATGATGGGATTTTATGGCTAAAGCTGGACTCTTTTATTCTTCATATTTGTTGCAGAAATATGGAAACTGCCAAGATGGTTTTAATTGCAAAGGAAAGGGCAGGAGTTAAAAGAGGAGGGGTTTTTTATTTTGGTAATGATAGGGTTATGGTAGAGTTAATAGGAACGCAAAAAATGCAGGTTCCTGTAAAGAAAGATGGGGAAGCGATGATCGACAAAAAATATCTTGAGTATTTGGTAAAAAAAGCAAACGAAAAGCTGGAAATAAACAAAACCCAGATGAAAGAGCTTCTTAATGAGCTTTTAAAAATATAGTTGTGATAGAATTTAGGAAAATGGTTGTAAGAAAAGGGTTGAGAAGATGAAAAAAGCATACATAGAAACATATGGGTGTACGGCAAACAGGGCTCTTTATGAAAAAATACTTGGGTTTTTGGAGATGAACAACTGGGAAATAACATCCAGCCCCGGAGAAGCTGACTTGATTGTTGTCAACAGCTGTGGTGTCAAGGAAA
>JAFCFF010000034.1 GCA_017608775.1 Candidatus Iainarchaeum sp.
GTTTTAAAAAGAGTTCCAAATTCAACATAAGCGCAATATTCGCACCCTCCTCCTTCGCCACACAATCTTTTTTTGTATAGAAAACATTTTTTACAAACAATTTCTGTAAGAAAAACCGATCTTTCTTCTAGTTTTTTCCAAACCTTAGTTTTAAAAATATCCTCCACTTTATTTTTTGTGCCTAGTATTTATTTTTTCTTTTATTATGTTTCGTAGAACAACTGGCAACATAGAACAATTGTTTTGAAAATAATTATAAATGTCTTGCTATTTGAAGAGTGTAAAATTTTTTCCAATATTTTTAACATTTGTACAAAGATAAATTTAAAAATTCAATAGAAAAACAAAGTTTTAAAAGGAGTAAATAACTTTATTTTTAAGAATTTGATTTGAGGTGGTTTAAGGATGGCCGATAACAAAACAATGGCTTGGGTTAGCCTTATAGTGGGTATAATCCTGATAATCATAGGATACTACCTAAGAGCTACAAGCCAGATTTGGATGTGGATTCTGATAATTGTTGGAATTCTCCTAGGTTTGTATGGTTTATGGGGAGCCTTCAAGAAATAGATAGGAGAAGATAATTTTGTTGGGTTTTATCCCCTTTCTTTTTTTAATTTTTTCTCTCTACTTTATCTTTTGTATTTTGGACTTATATTTTTAAGAAAAGGTGTCTTGATTGGTTTACGTAAGAAAGAGTTATGCAATCGGCTTTGACTTTATAGAGATAAGGGACTTGTTGATCTCGTGGCTTGTTATAAGTATTGCGTTTTCCTGGAGGGGTTTGGGAAACATTAATCTCTTTATGGAGCTTTTTCCAATAATATTGATAGTTGTTGGAACTGCGTTTATCTTTCATGAGCTAGCGCATAAGTTTACAGCCCAGAGATTTGGTTCAATTGCTTTTTACAGGGCATGGTATATTGGCCTATCCCTGGCTGCCTTTTTAGCGTTGATCGGCTCTGGCATTATATTTGCTGCTCCTGGTGCAGTATATATCCAAAACCATACGTCTGATCTAAGAAGAAATGGGATAATCTCTATAGCAGGACCTTTGACAAACGCTGTTCTTGCTTTTTTGTTTTTAATTGTTTTCTTTGTTGCTGCGGGAATACAAAATTCCTTTTTAACCTTGCTTGGGCAAATGGGTTTCTTTGTAAATGTCTTTCTAGGAGCCTTCAACATGCTTCCTATATTTCCTCTTGACGGAAGCAAGGTAATAAGATGGAGCTGGGTGGCCTGGGCCAGCTTGTTTATCCCTCTTGCAATACTTGCGTTTTTTCCTTTTATAATGTGATTTCAAAAAGAACAGATATAAAAAAGTAAAACAAAAAACTAAGTAATGTATTTCCTTCCTTCTTCCTTGGCCTGGGACGTTGTTGGGGAAAATGCCTCATACATTGCAATTATTTCTTTTGTGAGTGTTGGTCTTATCTTTTGCATTGCCTTTTCAAAGTGTTTGAAGGAAACTCTTGTTGGTTTCATTTCAGACTCAAGCAAGGCTATGAGAGTGGCCTCTCTAACCAGTCCCTCGATATCTGCTCCAGAATATCCCTCTGTCAGGGCTGCAAGGTCATCAATCTTTACCTCCTTTGAGAGAGGAACATCCCTTAGATGGATTTTGAAAATTTCCTTTCTTGCTTTTTCGTCTGGGCTAGGAACTTTTATGAGTTTATCAAATCTACCTGGTCTCAGAAGCCCAGGATCAATTAGGTCTGGCCTGTTTGTTGCAGCGATAACAACAACCTGCTTCATGTTTTCTATGCCATCAATCTCTGTAAGTAGCTGGTTTACAACCCTTTCTGTGACATGGCTGTCATGCAACCCCCTTCTTGGAGCCAAAGCATCTATCTCATCAAAGAAAAGAATTGTTGGTGATGTCTGTCTTGCCTTTCTGAAAACCTCTCTGATTGCCTTTTCGCTTTCACCAACCCATTTGCTTAAAAGCTCAGGGCCTTTCACCGAAATAAAGTTAGCCTCGCTTTCTGTTGCAACTGCCTTTGCAAGCAATGTCTTTCCTGTGCCAGGAGGACCATAAAGTAAAATCCCCTTTGGTGGGACTATTCCCATCTTTGAAAAGCTTGCAGGGTTTTTCAAAGGCCATTCAACAGCTTGTTTTAACTCTGTCTTTATTTCTTCTAGGGCCCCAATGTCTTCCCATTTTACGTTTGGAACCTCGATCATAACCTCTCTTAGGGCAGATGGCTGTACCTCCTTCAGGGCCTCAAAGAAATCCTCTCTCCTAACCTCTAGGGACTCAAGAACCTCCTGCGGGATTTTTTCCTCCTCCAGGTTTATCTTAGGCAAATATCTTCTCAGGGCTTTCATGGCAGCTTCCTTTACAAGAGCCTCTAAGTCAGCACCCACAAAACCATGGGTAATGCCTGACAATTCCTTTATGTTTACGTCTTTTGCCAAAGGCATTCCCCTGGTATGGATTTGAAGAATTTCCTCTCTTCCGGCCTTGTCTGGAACACCAAGTTCTATCTCCCTGTCAAACCTTCCTGGTCTTCTTAGTGCCTCGTCAATTGCGTTTGGCCTGTTTGTTGCGGCAATGACAATAACCTCTCCCCTTGACTCCAGGCCATCCATAAGAGCAAGAAGCTGGGCAACAACTCTTCTTTCTACCTCTCCTATGACCTCGCTTCTTTTTGGTGCGATTGCGTCAATCTCGTCTATGAAAATTATTGATGGTGCGTTTTCCTCCCCCTCCTTGAATATCTGTCTCAGTCTTTCCTCTGCCTCTCCAACAAACTTGCTCATGATAGCAGGGCCGTTTATGTGGATAAAGTGTGCTTGAGTTTCATTAGCAACTGCTCTTGCCAACAACGTCTTCCCAGTTCCTGGAGGGCCATACAAAAGAACTCCTTTTGGCGGGCTTATCCCGAGCTTTTGGAAAAGCTCTGGGTATTTTATTGGGAGCTCAATCATCTCCCTTACTTTTTGAACAACATGTTTCATTCCTCCTATGTCCTCGTATGCAATTCTCTTCTCGGCAACAACTCCCTTGACAGGCTGTTCCCTTAGAGTTATTCTTGTCTCTTCCATAACCTGAACAAGGCCTTTTGGTTGGGTGTCAACAACAACATAAGATAGGGACTCACCAAAAAAAGGCACAAATACAATGTCTCCCTTAACCATAGGCTTTCCTAAATAGTTTCTTTTTATTATCGAATCATAGCCGGTTGCAACAGCCCTGACGTTTTGGATAGGAGCCAAGACAATTTTTAAGGCAGGGTTTGTTTTTGCCTTTCTAATCTTGACTTTGTCTCCTATGGAAATTCCGAGATTTTGTCTTGAAAAGTTGTCCATCCTTATGATTCTCTTGCCTTCATCTTGTGGTTTTGCAGGCCAGACAATTGCGGCTGTCTTCTTTTTTCCTTCCAGCTCTACGATATCTCCTGGGGCAAGGTTCAGGTATTGCCTTGACGAGGAATCTAGAGCAACAGTAATTCTTCCAACAAGCTCGGGGCTTGCTTCCTGAACCTTCAAAATAAGTTCTCTTTTCTTTTCCTCTAACTTCATGAATAAAAAAATATGGGAAAACAATTTAAATCTTGATTGATTTTTAGGCCATAAAAAGCCAAAATTTTTAAATAAGGTTTTAAATAGCTTAGTTATGAGAAAAAACTGTGTTTTTTTTCTGGGTTTGGCTGTTTTTATTTTTTCTCTTTTTCTTGCCTTTTACTTAAGATACAATCACTTCTATGAGTTTACAGTTCTTGGCTTATTTCTTGTTCTGCACTCCCTTATCCCTAAGAAAATCCTGAGCAAACAAAACTATTTTGTGCTTTATTTCTTGGGTTTCTTTGGAGGCTTAATTGCAGATTTCTTACTTGGTTTATCCATAACAAAACTTTGGTACTACTCCTATGTTTCCTATCTTGAGTATGTTTCCATCTATCTTCTTGTGTATCCTGTTGGTGGCATTGTGATGATCCAGTCATTTCTTGTTTTTAAGGAGTGGTTTATAAAAACAAAAGGAAAAATTCGAGTTAACTCTGGTAATTTGGGCAGGTTTAGCCTTTTTTTCTTTTTATTGACAGTTTTGACACTTGCCTTTAGAGCTAAAATCATGTATTTTGGGTTTTTCTTTTTTTCCTTGTTAGTTCTGACGGTGTTTTTCTATTTCAACTACTTATCTGAGAAAACAAAAAACAAATCTTACGTTAGACTTGTGCTACAAAACCCAACACAAACAATAGCTGTAACCCTAGTGGTTGCTTATGTTCAGGCACTTATCCATGAAGTTCCAAATGTCTTTGCCAAGCAATGGATATATCAGAATTTTCCCTTTAACAACGCAATGGTTTTTGGTGTTCCGGTTTTAGTTTTCTTTCTGGGCTGGGTTGCCTTGGTTGTGATACCTGTCTCTGTTTACTATCTTGTTAAAAATTAGTAAACTGTTGTTTGGCTTATGTCAAAGTTTCCTGAGGGCAAGGCCGAGATAAGATCGTCTAAAAAACAAATATACCCTTTGTCCCTAAAAATTTTATGGAGTTTTTTTGCGGCTTCATTTTTGGTTAGCCTCCCCTGTTCCAGCCTCACAAAAAAGTCAGAGTTAATTTTTATAGCCTCAGGAGGTCCAGAAACTATCTTAGCATAAAATCCCTCATCCGCTTTTTTAACACCAACCGCAAAACTAAGAGGAACTGAGAGATAATTCTTCTTTCCATATATCATAAAGGCTCCTTTTGGAAGATACTCTCCTGTTCTTGGTTTGAGAGAAACCTGTTCAGGCTTGACATAAAAAACCTCCAGCGAAGTAAGTCCGTCCCTCCAGGCTCTTGAAAAAACAGCTGCAAACATCGCAGCCTCTTTTAGGGTTTTTCTATCTGGTTTTTTTTGTTTTGTTGCCTTTATAACAACATGTGGAGCTCCGTGATAATCTGCATGTAAATAAACATCATCCTTGTCCATATGTTTTTTTACAACCTGCTCGTTGCTTTTGACATCCT
>JAFCFF010000035.1 GCA_017608775.1 Candidatus Iainarchaeum sp.
ATTTTTACGATGAGGTAAAAAAATAAATCATCAAGGATATTGGAAGAAGAAAGCTCAGATAGAGAAATCCTTTTTTCCACTCTCCGTCATGAAAACCCAAATAAAAAGAAGAAACAACTGAGAAGTTTATTATGTATAAATAGTTTCCGATCAGGACAGCACTTAGCAATCCGGCATTACTCTGAAACCCGCCAAACAAAACCCCCTCCAAGGAAAAGCTGTTGACAAGTCTTACGATGAGACCAAGTATTGTTGGCACTATCAACATTGCAGCCATGACAGTGTATTTTTGGAGGGCCATTGTTGCGTTTCTTTCCTCTATGATCATCCTTGTTTTTATTATGTCCTCTGCGGCTTCCCTAAAAGCCCTTCTCATGTCTGCCCCAGACTCATATGCAAAAACCATCAGGTTTGTAAATCTCTCTACTAGGGAAGATTTGTTTCTCTCAAGAAAGTTTCTCATCGCTTGTTTGAAGTCTTTTTTGTTTATGTCTTCTAGAGTTTTTTTCATTTCTAAGGAAACTCTTCCATAGTTTTTCTCCCTTGCAACCGCAGAAATAACCCTCTCCAGCCCATCCCTACCAGGATACATAGCCGCCTTTAGTAAAATGTCGGGAATTTTTCTCTCAATTTTTCTTATCTTCAGGCTTTTAAAGTATTTTGGAAGGGATATGTAGAGAATTATGACAAACAACGGAAAGAAATATCCAAATCTAAAACCATAGAAGACATCTGCAAGGATTGCAAGAACCTCAAGAACCAAAAATATTGCAATGGTCTCAAACAACTTTTTTCTTGTGATCCCAAGCAAGCTTTCCAATGAAAGAACATCTGTTTTCACATGTGTTTTCATTTCAAAAACCCAGGAGTCTTAAACCAAATTAAGGCCAGGATAAAACAGTTGACCAAGGGAAAAACAATTCCGGGAATAAGAATTGCGTGTATTTTTTCCAGGCCTGTATCTAATATCATAGAACCAACAACAAGAAAACTCTGAAATAAGGCTGGAAGAACCGCTGCCGAAGCTATGAAAATTAATGAAAGCATCCCAACCTTTGAGTTGAATTCCTTGGCCCTTAGCTTTTGGTTCTCTAGAATTTCGTTTGCAAGTGTTTTTAGGCTCTCAGGATCGTTCCCATACTCGTAGACTCCCAAGACATGAAGCAACCCTCTTTTAACATCCTCGTTTCCTGTTCTTTTTGCTATTTTCAAAAACTCAGCCTCTAAATTTCTCCCAAGATAGATGTTTTTTAGAGCGTTTCTTATTTCCCTTGCAAAAAAACCTCTTTCTTTGGAATACTCCCCCAACGACTTTTCAAAGCTCAAACCAAGCTCAAAACCAATTGCAATTTTCTCAAGAAAGAAAGGAATTTCCTTTTCTCTTTTCTCATCCTCAAACCTTCTTTTCAGATCAGGAAGTTTTTTCAAAACAAAGAAGTTAACTGCCCCAAGAAGAATAGAAAGTGAAAAGGCAAAGGTAAAGTTGTTTACAAGAAGAAATAAGACAAACCAGGAAATCAGAAAGACAATAAGAGAAACAAAAACCCTTTTGTTTCTTAGGCTAAAGATTTCAGACTTTCCTGTGAAACTCTCCAATATTTTTGTAAAAGGACTCATAGTTTGGAACCTCCAAAATTTTTTTACTTAGAAAATCTTCCCTTCTTTCCATCTCTTTTTTTATTTCTTTGTCACCAAACCCAAAAGCTTTCTTGATTCTTTTTTTCATCTCAAACTTAAATTCTTTTTTTATCTTGACAAAACTTCCATTTCCTCTGTTTTCATAAACTCCCAAAACCCTTCTCTCCTCGTTTTTTTTACCATCCCTTAGCTTTACAAGCCTCCTTACTATGGTGATAAGATTTATGGCGTTGATATCTTCTCTTTTCATTCCAAGGGAAAGAAGGCGCTGAATACATTCATCCAGGTTTTGTGCATGAAATGTGGCATAACTACCCTTCCCCTGTCCAGCAAGTATTGTCTGGAGATATGCCCTTACTTCTTCACCACTCCTTATCTCTCCGACAACAACCCTGTCCGGCCTCATTCTTAGGCTGTCAATTATCAAAGATGTCATGTCAACACCCTGCTCCTCTGATGAGATAAGGTTGACTTTGTGTTTTTGTAAAATCTTTGTTTCTGGTGTTTCCTCTATAACAATTATTCTCTCGTCATGAAGAAACTGACAAAGAGAGTTTAGGAGGGTTGTTTTTCCAGATCCAGTATTCCCAGCTATCAAAATATTTGAGTCGACTTCCATCGCCATCCATAGTAAAACCGCCTCTCTTATGGAAAGCATTTTTCTTTTAATCAGGTCGGGTAATGTAAAATACCCTCCATCAAACTTTCTTATGGTTAGGCATATTTCCTTACATATTGGTGGGATTGCTGCATGTAATCTTGACCCGTCTTGTAGGGTCGCGTTTATTCTTGGTGTTTTTAGACTTAGTCTTCTTCCTAGCCCCCTTGCAAATTTGTTTATTAGGCTCTTCATGAACTCTTCGTTTTTAAATCTTAGGTTTGTTTTCATCCATCCATAGTTTCTATAGTAGACAAAAACATCTTTTTCCAATCCAATAACAGAAATTTCCTCCAGTGGTGCGTTAAAAAAATTTTCAAATACCGAGTAGCCAAGCAACTCTTTTTTTAAAACCCTTAGTATCTTGTCCCATGTCTCCCTATCCATCTCCTCCTCCATAACCTCGCAGTACTCAAGAAGACAATCCTCCAGCTCATCGTTCCTTCTCTTGAAAATCCTGCTCACGTTTTTAATGATCTCCATTTCCCTTTCATCAAGGCTGTCGTTTTTTAAAACAAATATTTTTTCTCCTTTTTTATTTTCTACTACTTTCCACAAGGCCTTGTCTATAATTGTTTTTCCGGAAACCCTTCCAAGAGAATATAGCATAAACTTTTTTCTCTTGTTTTTATTTTAACCCAGAGTTTAGGTTTAAACCCTTGGGTTTAACACAAGAAAAACCCAGCCTAAATTATCTTGAACTTTATAAACTCAGGTAAAAGAGGCAAAAGCCTTGGGTTTGCGATTGATAGAAGCCTGTCTATCTCTTCCATATCCCCATATTTTTCCACAAACTCTTCAATCCTTACGTTTTTCAGTTTTTGGAAAAGTTTTTCCAGTTGTGTTTCATTCAAGGAATTATAAAACTTTCTTACCTTCCAATGGAGTTCAAGTTGTTTTACTATTGGAGAAAGGTTTTTAGCATAAGTTACTTCTGCCCTGGCTTTTTTTCTTATCTCCTTGTCTATTGCATCTGCCAGGGCATTTGCCCCTCTTAGAGAAAAACCAATCCCCCCACCGCTACTTGCTTTTGTTTGAAACGCTGAATCCCCAACTAAGGCAATATTTCTTTTTATTGGTTTTCTTATTGGTTCGCCAACAGGAATAACCGCAGATTCGTCTCCTAGCTTTTTTCCAAGAGAAAGATTATATGTTTCCACAAACTGATTGAACCTTTCTTTTGGGTCCAGGCCAAGCAAAACCCCGATTCCTATCTTGGCTCTGTCCCTTGACTCGGGAGTAACCCAGGCAAAAAACCCTTTTGCGATGTTGTTAAGATATATTTCGACATAGTTTTTGTTGAACATTCCCTTATATCTTGCCTGATATGCATGCACAAAGTTTTCCATCGGTATTTTTTTTGGTAGGACAAGTTCCCTGAAAGTTCCCAAAGGACCAGACGCGTCAACAACAAAGTCGGCTTTTATCATCCTGCCAGATCCTTTTTTGTGTCTCAAAAAAAGATTGTTGTTTCTGTAGCTTAGGGCTTTGTATTCAAAAAGCCTTTCTCCTCTGTATTTTTTTACAAGCTCTCTATCTAGCTTTCCCCTGTCAACAACAACAGCAGCTCTTTTTTTATTTATCTCAATCATGTTTCCAGAGGGAGAATATATTCTTGCTCCGTGAAGGGTATTTAACACAATCTTTTCAGGGCCTATATCAAGCTCTCCGAACGTTTTTCTTGAGATAAGGCCAGAACAGACTTTTCCCTCTTTAACATCTTTATGTTCCTCAACAAGATATGTTTTCCATCCCTTCTCGTTCAGCAAGGTCGCAACTCGTATTCCGGCTATTCCTGCCCCAACTACGGCTGTTTTCATAACCTAACTAAAAGAGTTTTTATATAAAAATCTATTTTTTACTTACCAAACTTCCTTTTTGTTTTATAGAAGAAGTTCAGGGCCTTTTGTAGGTCTTTTTCAATAACCTCCGGCCATAGTTTTTTTATAAAGTAAAGCTCGCTGTATGCTGACTGATAGCTCAAAAAACCAGAAAGTCTTTTGAATCCGCCAGTCCTAAAAACAAGTTCCGGATATGAGGAAATGTCTAGATTTTTTTCAAACTCCTTGACGGTTATCTTTCCTTTTTTACCCCTCCTTTTTTTCAAGACAGTGTTTACTGTCCTTATTATTTCGTCCTGGCCATCATAAGCAACAAGAAGGTTTACTTTTATCTTATTTAGGTCAGGCCTTTCCCTCTCCAACTCTTTTCTTCTTTTTAGATATTTTCTCAATGCTCTGTCTATTGTTTTTCTTAAACTCCGGGGGAGAAGCGATAAATCTCCTTTTGGCTGTAAGTCAGCTACAACTCCCTTTTTCTTTGCGTTTCTAAGGAGAGAAGTATTTTCTCTGTCTAACTCTTTCATAAATCCTTTTATAACCTTCTCCAGGGTTTTAATTTCTTCCTTTCCTCTACCAAGGTTTAACTTGGATATTATATAAACACTAAGCTCCTCAACACCATTCTTGGCAAGAAACTCTGCTGCTTTTTTTATTGTCAAGGCTCCTTTTTCATAAGCCTTTGCAAAACTAATTCCTTTTTTTTTGGCATACCTCCTGTTGCCGTCAGGTATTATTCCAAAGTGTCTA
>JAFCFF010000036.1 GCA_017608775.1 Candidatus Iainarchaeum sp.
TTCCCAGTATTTTACCGGAGCTCCCATTGTTGTCTTGAAATAAATGTTTTTTATGTTGTGCTTTTCTTTCTCCAGCTTTCCCAGCAAAGCGTTGTAAATTGCTATCGCATTATCTGCTAGGTTGTCCAACGGCATGTTCTCAAGACCAACAAAACCATGGAGAACAGGTAGGTTCTTTCCCTTTTTATTGCTTAGCTTGACGGTTTTTCCCAGGTTTTTAAGAATCGTTTCAGCCACCTCTTTTTTTGGTGGTATTGGCCTTGGCATTTTTCCTCTTGGGGCAAGCGTCTGTCCCAAAATTTTTCCTATACTTGCCATCAGGCTTGCCTCTGCCAAAAAAACATCAAAGGAATCCGCAAGTTTTTTCTTATCCTTCTTTGAGGAAAGTTTTGAGAGCTCCTCCTCGGTTATAATTTTGTCAATCTTGTCTCCTATTGCAGATATTAGGGACTTGTCTCTTGCAAATAAGGCAATTCTTTTTTTCTTTTCTGGTGGAAAAGGTAAGCTAACTTCTAAATCTATCCTATTCTCTGGCTTTTTGAAGTCAATTCCTTTTAGGTTTATAATAACATCAACAGTTTGAACAAAGTTTCTTTTTTTTGATTCGTTTATTGCCTTTTGAATTGTTTTTTTAACAGCTTCTTTTTGCATAAAAACACCTAGAAACCTTCTGCTCCAAGCAGTACGGCAATATACATTTATATTTCAGGGAAAGCTTTTTAAGGGCTTACTTAAGCGCTTACATGTCTCAATCACAAAAGACATGGTCGTGTTTTCCCTCATCGATTTCTCTTTGAAGAGTTCTTGCATGTTTGCCCTCAACGTAAACTCCCATATTGTGACAGGTTCCCAGGATTTGTTTTACTGCTTTTTTAAGCTGTGGCGTGTTAAGAGAGTCCATCTTCATCTTTGCTATTTTGATTGTTTGGTCAAGGGAGAGAGATGCAATCATTAGCTTTTGATCAGAGGCTAGCTTTTGGAGGTTAAGCTCTTTTTTGATAAGAGAAGAAACAGGAGGAACTCCTATCCTTATCTTGAAATCCTTTGTTGTCCTATCAACAAAAACAGTAACCGGGACCCTCATTCCCCTAAACTCCTCTGTTTTCTTGTTGATCTCAGCTATAACAAGGCCTATGTTAATACCCAAAGGGCCCAACGCAGGACCTAGTGGTGGCCCAGCACTCGCCTTTCCCCCCTCAACAAGTAAGGAGATTTCCTCCATTCAAAAACCTATCCAAAACCCTATGAAATAAATAGGAAAAAGATTAAACACCTTTGCCCGGCTAGGTTGTTTGTTTTTTTGGGTTGTTTTTATACAACACAAAAAACAGTTTCTAAATTATTTTTTCCTGAGCTCTTCGATAATTTTTATCTTTTCAGCCTTAAGTGTAAGCGGAATTTTCTTTACGGTCGCCTCCAAAAGCTCAACCGTAACCTCTTCCTTTGGTTTGTTGACTCTTAGGATTTTTGCCCTTGAGCCCTTAAACGGCTCGGATATTATCTCAACAATCTGCCCAGCCTGTAAGGTATCCATCAAGGGCTTTGTCTCAAACACAGATGCAATCTCTGAAATTGTGGTTTTCCCTGCTATCAGATTTCTTGCCTTTACATGTGGTATTCCGGCTACGGCTCTTGTTATTGTGTGCTCGTCCTGGGCTTCTATGAACAAATATCCCTTGACAGCTGGTAGAACAGAGATGGAGTAAATTGGCAAATCCTCTTTTTTTGCCTCGGAGGCAATCATCTCCATGACAAAGTCCTCTTGCCCAGATGTTGTTCTTATGACAAATATCATTCTTTCACCTGTGTTTACACTTTATAAAAAGTTAAGCTAAGAGCTTTAAAAAATATGTTATAAGCTGAATTACAAAGCCTATCAGACCAATAATCAAAATTCCAAGACCAGAAACTATTGCTATGACTTTAAACTCTTTCCAGTTTGGCTTTCTTGCTATGTGAAAAATTCTCTTTACATTCTTAAAGAAATTAACAACTTTTTGAAACATGAGAAATGCCTTTTTTAACTTTAAAACAATAAAATCAATCAACAAACTTTATGTCAAGGTCCATCAAGGCCTTTTCAGGTATCTTGATATCTTCCTCTGTAACCCCCTCCAGATAAGGAAATCTTCCTCCAGCAACAACAACCATTACTCTTACCTTCCCATCTTTTATTTCCTTGTCTATGGTCGCACCCCATATAACATGGCTTTCTGGATGAATCCTTGAGGCAACAGACTCAACAACCATCTCAGCCTCCTTGATTGTTAGGTCTTTTCCTCCCATAACGTTAATCAAGGCTCTTTTTGCTTGGGAAATATCAACATCCAACAAAGGCGAGGTCAGGGCATCCTCAACAGCCTCCAGAGCTCTTGTCTCTATAGTTTTTTCTGTTTGGCTTTCTCCCAAACCTATCAAAGCAGCTCCTCCGTTTTTCAGTATTGTCTTTAGGTCAGCAAAGTCTAGGTTAACCAAGCCAGGCTTTGTTATGAGTTCAACTATCCCTTTGACAGCGTTTGTTAGAATTTCATCGGCAACCCCAAACGCCTCGTCTATCGGCAGGTCAGGAGCCACCTCAAGAATTTTATCGTTTGGGATTATGATTATTGTGTCTGTGCTTTTTTTCAGCCTTGCAAGCCCCTTCAGAGCATTTTCAACCCTTGTCCTTCCCTCAACTGTAAAAGGCAGGGTAACAACAGCCACTGTAAGCGCTCCTATGTTTTGAGATATTTCCGAAACTATTGGGGCAGAGCCGGTTCCAGTGCCTCCGCCAAGCCCACAAGTCACAAAAACTAGGTCTGCCTTTCTCAGAGCACCTTTTATATCTTGCTTGCTCTCCTTTGCGGCAGACTCTCCAACGTCTGGGTTGCTTCCTGCTCCCAGGCCTTTTAGAAGTTTTTTGCCTATCAAGACTTTTTTATCTGCTTTTGATTCAAGCAGGTCCTGCGCGTCTGTGTTGACTGCAGTGAGTTTTGCGCCTTTTATTCCTACCTCCTGCATTCTTGATATTGTGTTCCCGCCTGCACCACCACAGCCAACAACAAAAATATTGGCAATTGATTTTTTGAAAACCTTCTCAAGATCTTTTTCTCCGACTTTCTTTTTTGTTTCTATCTTTTTCCTAGCCTTGTCAATAGCCTTTTTAACCAGAGATCTCATCAACACACCTTAGGCTTGTTTTTACGTAAAGGAAAGGAAGAAATGTTTTTTAAATATACTTTAGAAAGCATAAGAAAAGTTTAAATTGAAGGAAATACATTTGTTTATTATAATATTGATATGGAAAGAAGGGAAGGGGGAATAAAAGAAAAGAAAAATGTAAAAAGTCCTGAGCTTAGTGTCAAAAAAGAAGACCTAAGAAAAAGAGTTTTGGGAAAGACGTTTTTTGCTTTTCTCGGCTTGTATAAGTATGGTAGAAAAAAAGTTGGAAGGTTTGTTCCGGAACCGGTAAAAAGAGTTGTAAGAAGGCTTGAGAGTAAAGGAAGACAGGTAAAAAAAGAGTTTGAGGAAGAGAAAAGACCAAGATAGGAAAAACGTTAAAAAGCAAAACCCAAAAAACTTTTATTAAGTTCAGAATTATTTGTTTAGATGAAAGTTATCCTAAAATGGAAAAAAGGACAGGGAGCAACTGAGTATCTATTGCTTATATCTGCTGTCCTTGTTCTTGTTATTGTTGGTGCTTCAATTACCCTGACAGTCTACAAAAACCTCCAGGCCAAGGTTTTAGAGGAGGGAAGAAAAGCAGTGGAAATTCCTGGTCTGGACTATAACAAAATTTTGAGAGAAGAACCACCAGAAGAACCTGGAGAGGCGGTTTGTGGTAACGGAGTTGTTGAGGAGGGAGAGGAATGTGACGGAGATCCGGGTCAGTGTGAACCAAATCAACTTGGACAAGATGCAATAGAGTGTAGAGATTGCGTTTGTGTTTATCCTGAACCACCAGAGGAGGTAGGGCTTTGTGGAGATTATATATGGGACCCAGAAAGAGAGGAATGTGACGTAAACTGGGATGCCTCCAACTCCCAGGAATTACTTGTAGAACAGTGTGGGGAAAACGCGGTTGACTGTGACAACCAACCACCAGCACTTACATGCCAATGTATTTATCCTGAAGATAGAAAAGAAGTTGACCTACAAACAACTTGTGAGTTTATTCCTGAGAAAGTTATTTTAGGAGAAAACTTCAGAGCAGAAATAACAACAGAAAATTTAACATATCCTCCAGAAGTGAATGCCTCTTTGCAAGTAATAATCAAAGATGAGGAAAGAGAAAAAATCTACGACTTCTTTACTTATTTAATAAACCTAAAGGAAAAAAACACACACATAATTCCCTCAACAGCCTTTGAGGAAAAAATTTCTCCTGGTATTTATACCCTAACAGCAGACAGCAATGTCTCAGGTTTCTATGTAGATAGAGACCTAACAAACAACAGAGCGATTTGTAATATCGAAGTTAAAGAACCTGGAGACCTAACCTGTGAAGAAGATTGTGATGAGGAAAAATGTGAGGAAACGATTTCCGGCTCAGAATACGACGCTGAGGGAACTTGGCCTGACTGTTGTTACTGTCCAGAGGGAACTGTTCTTAAGCAAGATCCTCTAACAGAGGAGCTAAGTTGTGTGGAGATTGGGGAGTATGATATACCTGGACAGTGTGATGTGATAATTGATGAAACACCATACTCAAATGGAAAGGAAGTCTT
>JAFCFF010000037.1 GCA_017608775.1 Candidatus Iainarchaeum sp.
GGGGTTGGCTAACCTTAGAAGGAGGAAAGTCCGCTAATCTCTTGCAGGGAACAGAAACGATACCATGTGGTTGAAACGGCCTTGCAAGAGAGAATCAAGATTAATGCCAACTTATAAACAAAACGCGGCTTACCCCTGCTGCTTTGTTTTTTATTTTTTAGTTGATATCCTCAGTCTTTTCAGTTCAGAAATAAGGCTTGTGCTGATTTTTAAACAATACTTTTTTATGTTTTGTAACCACTACTATCTGTTATGTCGTTATTGAAAGTTTTAACGAAATATTCTCTTATCATTGGTATAATAGCAATGGTTCTTTTAGTTGTGGGCACAGTTCTTGAGGGCGGTTCATTACTTCAGAAATTGCTTTTCGTGATTGGTGCACCAGCATTGGGATTTACTGCTTATTTAAACAAACAAAAAATGTTCATAACACTTCAAACAGTTGTAACAATTGGTGCAATTCTTGCGTTTTTTGGTAATCTTCCTGCCATTTTAAGGTATGTTGTTATGGTTGGTAGTGGAGTGTTTGGAATTGGCTATCTAATAAAAACAGATTATTTTAAAGAAGATGTGTGGTGGCCGTTAGGAGGACTAGGACTTTTAAGCATAGCAGTTGGATTCGCAACAAATACGGCTGCTTATCCAATACTATTTAATTCTCTGCTTGGTGCTGGAGGGGTTTTAGTAGCTCTATATTCTGCCATCGGGTTTTTCTATTTTAAGGTTAGAATTGCAGCTATTTGGCTTGTTTTAAACATAGTTTTTAGCATAAATCCTCTAATAATTGTTTTTTCTCAAATTTTGAGTTAATTCTTTGATAAGAAATCGAAACTTTAGAATCAATATATTTATCAACTTTCGGAACTACTGAAATTATAAAAATTTTTAAAACTTAAACAAAAACTTATCAAAATTAATAACCCTGTCTTTCCTTATTGATATGCCTTCTTTTTTCAACAAACTCTTCTTAATTTTTTCTCCTCCAAAAGCATAGCCTCCTCCCCCTCCATCAGAATAAACAACCCTATGACACGGAATTTTGACTGGTTTTGGGTTGTTTTTACAAAAATAAGCAACTTTTCTTGGATGAACTCCTAACAAACCTGCCAGAATTTTATATGTTGTAACTTTTCCTTTTGGAATTTTAGAAATTAAGTTGAAAATTTGGTGTTCTTTAAGCATAGTAAAAACAAAACACACAATTTTAAAAACCTCAAAGCCTTCTTCTCACAGTTATTTTCCCCATTCCCCTATGAACTATCTCATGAGAAGGAAATTTCCTCCTTACCTCTGAAACAACCCTAGAAATTATTTTTCGAGCTATTTCGTGTCCACCAGCACCTTTTCTTATAACCCTAAACCCTTTTCTTATGGAATCTTCCAATGTTTTTTTTGCCATAATCAACGCAATGTTAAAACCTCTTTTTTCTTCATTAACAAACAAGCCAAAGAAGTTTATGGAGTTTTCTTTTGAGTTTGTTTGAAACGCTTCCATACCAACTGGTCTTCCGTCTTCAAAACAAATAAGTGCGTCATAGTTGTTTTTTAAAAGTACTTCAATTATTTGATTATCTGACAATTTTCTTATATCCTGCGTTCTTTTTTCAAAGTTAGAGCCAGGATCTGGGTTTCTAATAAGTTTGATTAAAAACCTTACAGCTTTTTTATAAGCAGGGCTTTCTTTATCTAAGTCTGTGAAATACTTTAAATCAAGAGCCATAGTGTCCCTCTTGTTTTCTTTGACAAATCATAAAAAGAAGATAACGATTATTTAAAAAGTTTTCAAGTTTTTATAGGTTAAGATGATCAACAAGGAAAGCCTTAAGAAAAAATTCCAGAAAAACTGGAGGAAGCACTACAACACAAAAGTCTTAAGGAAAAACGGTTTTATTAGAAAAAAATGTGAGAAATGTAAAGACTATTTCTGGACAACAGATAAAAAACAGAAAATTTGTTTTGACTCTAAATGTTATGGTTTTAAGTTTCTTGGGAAGAAAAGAAAAAACTGGAGTTATGTAAAGACATGGAAAGAAGTAGAGAAGTTTTTTGTTAAAAACAAACACACAAGCATAAGTAGATATCCTGTCATAGCAAGATGGAGAGATGATTTATTTTTTACAATAGCAAGCATTTCTGACTTTCAGCCATATGTTGTTTCAGGAGAAATAGATCCTCCTGCAAATCCTTTAATAATTCCTCAGGAATGTATGCGTTTCAACGACTTAGAAAACGTTGGGAGGACAGGAGGACACTACACAAGCTTTATAATGATAGGACAGCATGCCTTTAACACAAGAAAAAAAGAAGTTTACTGGAAGGAAAAAGCAATTGAGTTGGATCTAAGACTCTTGACAAAAGTTCTTGGATTGAAAAAGAAAGAAATAAACTTCAAGGAGGATGTTTGGGTTGGTGGAAACAACTTTGGACCAAACCTAGAGTTTTTTTCTCACGGCTTGGAACTTGGAAACTGTGTTTTCATGCAATATGAGTTTCTTGATAATAAAGGAGAAAGGTTTAGAGAACTTGACACAAGAGTTATAGATATGGGTGCTGGTTTGGAGAGGTTTGCCTGGGTTGTTTCGGGAAAAGCAACAAGCTATGAAATTGTTTTCAGAAATGTTTTAAATTATATGAGAAAACAAGAAGATTTGAAAATAAATTATAAAAAATATCTAAAATATATGGAGAAAGCAAATGAACTCAATATAGATGAGTTTAGGGATGTTGAAAAAAGAAAGGAAAGAATTTTGAGGGAGCTGGGTTTGGGAGAGGAATTTAGAAAAAAACTTGAAAAGTTAGAGGCAAGCTATATCATAGCAGATCATCTAAAAAGCTTTTTATTTGCCGTGACAGATGGTTTGCTGCCGGGAAATATTGGGGGAAGTTATAACATAAGACTTGTTCTAAGAAGGGCATTCAACCTGAGGGACTCCTTAAATCTAAAATATAATTTCTCAAGGATTTTGGAGGAGCATATCAAAGAATTGAAACCAATTTTTCCTGAGTTGGTTGAAGTGGAGAAAACAGCCAAGGAAGTTCTTAGGATAGAAGAGGAAAAATACAGAAAAACAAGGGAGAACGTAAAGAAAAAGGTAAAGTTAATGATAAGTAAAGTCAAAGCAGGAGGAAAAATAACAGAGAGGGATTTCGCAAGAATGTATGAAAGCGAGGGAATACAGATGGAAGACATAGTTAAAGCCGTCAGGAAAGAGGGTCTTGACATAAAAATTCCTGAGAATGTTTTATCTCTCATACTATCAAAAAGAGAGAAAAAAGAAAAAATTGGAAAAGAAATCAAGTTAAAGGGAAGATATCCGAAGACAAAGGTTTTGTTTTACGAGAGGGAAAAAAGCAGGGATTTCAAGGCAAGGATTCTTGGAGCTGAGGGAAAATACCTTGTACTTGACAAAAGCCTGTTTTATGCAGAGGCAGGAGGACAGGAAAGCGACTATGGAAAGATTGTAAAAGGAAAAAAGGAATTTATTGTACAAAAAGTAATAAATAACAACGGAATATTTCTTCACAAACTAAAAGACGTTAAAGGACTGAAAAAAGGAGACATGATAAAAGGAGAAATTAATTGGGAAAGAAGGTTGCAGTTAACAAAACATCACACAGCAACGCACATAGTAGGAATAGCAGCAAGAAAAGTTTTAGGAAGACATATATGGCAGGCAGGAGCTCATAAGGCCTTTGACAAATCTCACTTAGATGTAACTCATTTCAAAAGCATAAGCAACAAAGAGCTAAGGGAAATAGAGCTTACGGCAAACAAGATTGTTGAAAGAAATTTAAGAATAAAAAAAGAGTTTTACACAAGAAACAAGGCAGAGGAAAAGTTTGGCTTTAATATTTATCAGGGAGGATATGTTCCAGGAAAGACAATAAGGGTTGTAAGGATCTTGGATGAAAAAGGAAAAAACCTTGATGTGCAGGCATGTGGAGGAACTCATTTAGATAGGACAGGAGAGGTTAACTTCATAAAGATAGTGAAAAGAGAGTCAATACAGGATGGCGTTGAAAGATTGGTTTTCAAGGCAGGGCTGGAGGCAGTAAAGCATGTTGAGAGGGAGGAAGAAAAAATAAAAAACCTTGGAAAAATTGTCGGCGCTCCTGTAAAAGACTTGGAAAAAAATATTGAAAGGATATTTTCAGAGTGGAAGACATCAAGAAAGGAAATAGATAGGCTTAAGGACCTGATTCTTGAGGATATTAAAAAAAGAATTGCAAGCGGGGAAACAAGAATAACGGAAAAAAGCCTTACAAAGCAGGATACATTAAGAATGTTTTCTTTTCTACATAATAAAAAACTGATTCTTGAGACAAGAGATGGAATACTTGCCTTTAACCTAAGCAAAACAGAGTTGGATGACTTCGAGAGAAGAGGCTACAAGATACTTGACAGAAAGAAGTTTGTTGAGATTGTAAAGAAATAAAAGTTTTAGGAACTGGAGAAGGCTTAGGAGCCAGAGAGGCTCCTGCTTATCATGGAAACAAAAAACCCTAAAATTATCAAGGCAACAATTAGATATAGGGCAAATAAGTTGTTCTGGAAGAAAAGCTGAA
>JAFCFF010000038.1 GCA_017608775.1 Candidatus Iainarchaeum sp.
CTTGAGAAAAAGTGAACCACGTATTTATCTGTCTCAAAAATTTGGAAAGGACTTATGTTGTCCAGACTTTTTTGCATCCTGTTTGCAAAGAGTTTGGCCTCTCCGCTCTCTGGATTTCCCGTAAGAATAAAGTCAACTGCTGGTTTTTCACAGCCTGTCAACTCGTTCTTTCCCTCTGTTAGTTTTGCCCCAAAAGTCTCAACAGCAGTTCCATGTATTTTTGCTAGACTTCTTAGCCAGAGTATAAACTCGTCGCTGTCTTCCTTGTAGATTATAAATGCGTTTTCAAAATCTAGGGAAAGAATTTTTCCAATTATGTTTTTTTGATAAACAACATCCCTGTTGTTTTTAACCATTAGACTCCCTGAGCCAACGTCGTTAAAGGCTCCCTGGAAGATAAAGCCGTTATCAATGTTAACAAGGGTTTCATCAGATGTTAAAATCCTTGCCTTTCCAAGGACCTCGGCAAGGTTATTTTCTGTTACCTTATATCCGGCTTGTTTTGTCAGGCCATCCAAAACACAATCCAAAACATTTTTGTTAAGTATTTTTATCTTTCCGTTGTCAGAAACCTCTATCATGTCCCCTGTCTTATCAGCTATCTTAAAATATGTTAGGGTGTTTGGAAACTCGACCGCTGGAATTCTTAGATCTGTGGTTGCAAGCCTTACAAAATCCTTGCTTTCAGGGGAAAACATTACCTCTCCATCAATCTCAACAGTTCCCTGCTCATAATCTATTTTTATAACGTGAACTCCGGCCTTGTAAAAGGTCTTTCCTTCCTTTATGTATTTGTTTGGTGTTTGAACAGAATCGCTAGACAAGGAAATTCCATAAAAGTATTTTGCACTTAGCTTGCCTGAGGCCTCACTTTCAACCGACAAAAACCCCTCCAATATTTCCTCTTTTGCTGTTGGAAGTTTCATACCTGTTGCGGCTATAAGTTCTTTTGCCTTTTCAACATATTCTTCTGTTGGTTTCTTAACAGGGGTTATTGGAGATTTTTGTTTTTGAGTTGTTTTCTCCTCTTCTTCCTGGAGTTTAGCAAATGCTTGGAAAAAATATCCACCATCCACATCAACACAGTTTCGGAAGTGAGCAGCCAGTTGTAGCTGGAAAGATAGGTCAACAATTGTTGGAATTATAAACCCCCCACCAGCAAGAGTATATCCCCAAAAGAAAATTGCAGAAAGCGTAGCATAGCCTGCCCCTAGCTGTGCAGCCTCTGATATTGCCTCTTCTTTTTTAATTCCAATTTTGTCTAAAAGCCATGTTGTGCCTTTACCTACGCCCTTAAAAACGTTTGAGAAAAAATATTCTTCCATTTTGTCTTTACATGTTTGTTTTGTCTTTATCGCCTCCTCCAGGTCCATTATCGGCTCTCCTTGTGTCGGGGCAGTTCCAGAAAGCCTTCCCAAAAGATTTAGTTTATGGGTAAAGGAAATAACATTTATCCTGTCCGCATTTTTTAACAACGGCTCTGTAACAACAGCCTCAAACTTTGGGTTTGACTTAAAAACAACAACTTGTTTGTTTTTTTCCCCAAATGTTGAGAAACCACAGCCAGCACATTTTTTGTTTGTTGCCCCATAAAACAAAAGAGCACTCATAAAGTTATTTTTGCTTGCATCGTAGAATGTTTCTCTTATATTTTCAACGTAACCCCCAACAACAGGTACTTTTTCCATTGGTTCTGCAGTAACTATTTTTGTCAACGGTATTGCCAAAAAACCAAGCCCATGTGAAAAGAAATTTTTAACCAAATCTCCTTCGTTTAATCTTTCGTTAACTATAAAGTCGAAATAAGAATTATCATAAAGAGAGGCATCCCCAACATGTGCTGTTACATAGGTCCAGTTTTCTGGATTTCTATATGCAGAAATTGCTGGCTGTCCAAAACCTCTTTTATAGTACCAGTAACCTATGGCTGCAGCTTCTCTTCCAAGCAAAGGCCAAAAAGCCTTCCCTCCTTCTAACTCATGCACAGCAGGAACAAACTTGTTTTTATGGTAGTAGTCATAAAGATTTACAGAGCCTGCTTTTGTTGGAATTTTTTGCCTTAGGCTTACAAATCCCTTGGAATATGTGTTGAAATACTCCGGAATTGCTGGGAGAAGCTCTTCCTTTAGGTTTAAAATTTCTCTTTGTCCTGATATATCCATAACACGTGTTCCATCAATCTTGAAGTCTGGCAGTGTGGTTGTCCTAAACCCGCCCTCCAGCTGTGCTGCTTCAGTGACCTCCAAATATGCAGCTATTTTTTCATCACCAAAGTTTTTTTGTGCTCTTAGAAAGTTTTTGAACTGCTGAGTGTTTTTAAAACCCAAACCAGATAAAACCTTGTTTTCAGAATTTTTAAACAGGAATAGTGTTTTTGCAACATCCTCTGCTGTTTCCTTTTTAACTTCTGAGAAAAGTTTTCCATATGATGAGGTCCTTAGACTTCCCTCAAGCAAGTAGTTATCAAGGCTTCCCAAATCTTTTTGTGGTAGTTTTTTTAGAAAATTAGAAATTGTTTCTGCCTGTTCCCCAACTCTCACGGTGTTTATTGTTGCGGGAGAAACAAAACCATCTGCTGTGTCGAAGGCCTCTCTTACCCAAACAGCCTCCCCGCTTAGTGGGACTTCCCTTACAGCAATTTTATCAAGCGAGTCAAGACTGCTTGTAATTTTTGTTCTAAAGCTCCCAAGATTCTTAATTCCCTTCCTAATGTTTTTAACAAAAAATTTGCTTATCGCGCCTGAACCAACGATGGAGGCACCTGTTGTTAGGATTATCCCACCAGAAAGGCCTACGTTAAAATACTTGTCAAAAAGAGAAAACGATTTTATCAAGGTGTTGTTGGGGGTTTTTGGGTCGTCAACAACTGCAATTCCTGCGTTGAATTTTTTTACATCTCTGTAACCAGCCCTAACATAGTTTTCAATCTTTTTTCCCGGAATTTGTGTTATTGTTGTAAACTCAACATTTCTCAGATCTATCTCTTGTCCGTTTATGTTAGTTGTTTGCTTTGTGGGCTTGACTTTTTTTGTTGTAAACGCCTCATCCCCTTCTCTAAGCAGTAGTCCTTGGTCGTTGATAAAACAGTTGTCTTGGGTTTTGCATCTTCCAACCCTAAGAGAGTCAGAGCTCTCAAGAACAAGCGCAAACCCGCCTTTGTGATTTCTGTTTTTTATAAGCTTAAGGGCAGAGACCTCAACACCGGTAGACGGAACCTCAACAGGTCTTGGGGTGTTTGACGGATTTATTTTATCTGTTGGGGCTAAAAGTAGGTTGTTGTCTATTGTTTTTATGTGTGGTATCCTTGCGGCAAACGGAGCTTCCTCGGCTTTGTTTTTGTCCTCCTCTTCCACAAGTTCCGGCTTTATTTCATTTGTGTGGAGCTCATCAACGACAAGAGGCTGTTCCTCGTTATAAACAGTGTCCTGAAATTCCTGGACCTCTCTTGGGCTTAGTTCTTTTGTACTGCATGCAAAGGAAATATCAAGAGCCTCTCCAGTATCTTCCTTCTCAAGAGAAGCAAGATAAAAAGAAGGGGAAAAACCAAAACTCACAGAAGAAAACAAAATAGTGAAAAGAAGAAAGAAGACAACAAACATCATAGAAAGGGGTTTTTCACTCATTCTCATTATTTAAGAAAGAGGAAAAAGTTTTATATATTTGATTTATCTTAGAAAAGAGAGAAGAAAAGAGCTGCAATTTCAGGAGATATTAAAAAAAGAAGAGAAACAAGAAAAGCAAAGACAAATAGAGCCAGGAAGAAAG
>JAFCFF010000004.1 GCA_017608775.1 Candidatus Iainarchaeum sp.
GCTCCCAAAGTAAAGTTTGGAAGTTCTTTTATCTCTCTTATTGTTTGCCTTGCTATTTCTATTGCGTCTCTTAGCCTTGCGTTTCTCAAAAGGTTTTCTTTTTCTCTTTTCTTTTCAGGAAACTCTATTATTTCTGGTTTTTTAGGCATTTTATCTCCTTCTCCTAAAAAGCCTTCTATGCCATGGCTTTTTTACTTTTCCCTCTTCTTCTAAAGCCCATCTTACCAACTTGTGAGTAGGAAATATTCCTCTATCCAACATCTCTCTCTTCAACTCTAAAACTCTATCCAAATGCTCTCTTTTTATTTCTCTGTCTTCCAATACTCTTCTTAACATATCAACCAAGTTTTCAAACTTTGCCTCATTTAACTCATACTTCCCAGACTTCTCTATGACATGACCTAAATAACCAAATACTTTTCTTAGCTCTTCTTTATCTCTAACAACCTTAACAACCTCAGGAATACCCTGCACAAACAAATACCCAGGATCCATCCCCTTCTCTAGCATCCTAACATTTAATTTATACAACAACCCAACTATTTCCCTAACTCCTTCCTTATCCTTAACACTCCCAGCAACTTCTCTAACCCCATATACAAACAACAACCTAGGATCAATACCTTTTTCAGCCAACTTATTTCCAATGTTGAGTATATATCTAAACAGATCTTTATCCTTAATATAAAAGTCAAGTCCAGGTATCCAGTGTTTAAAAGCAAGTACGCCCTTCTCAAGCATTTTCGTTTTGATATTTTCTATTAATTTTTTTATTTCCGGATCTTCCAACAAATGTTCAGGCATTCTTCCCACTAAGGATATTTTCTGTCAACTAGTCTTGGGAAGGCAGCTGCGTCTCTTATGTGTTCTAAGCCACAGACCCAGGCAAGAGTTCTTTCCAGGCCAAGCCCAAAGCCAGAGTGAGGAACAGAGCCGTATTTTCTTAGGTCTAGATACCAAGAATAGTCTTTTGGGTTATATCCTTGCTCTTTTATCCTTGCAAGAAGCCTGTTGTAATCATCCTCTCTTACACTTCCTGTTATAATCTCGCCAAAGCCCTCTGGAGCAAGTAGGTCGTTGCTAAGAACAAGCTTTTTGTTTTTTGGATCTTCTTTCATGTAAAAAACTCTTGCTTCTTTTGGATAGCTTGTTATGAAGATAGGCCTGATGGTGTTTTTGCTCAAGGCTCTTTCCTCCTTAGCACCAAAATCCTTTCCATAAGTCATCTTTATTCCTTTTTTGTTTAATATGTTAATAGCCTCCTTGTAGGTTATTCTCTGGAACCCTCCCTTTACTGCTTTCTCAAGTTTTGAGACATCTCTTTCCAAGAACATTAAGTCTTTTTTTCCTTTTTTTAGGACATTAAAAACCATTGCCTTTACCAAATCTTCCTGGAGTTTTAGGTTTTCCTCCATACCATACCAGCTAGCCTCTGTCTCTAAATGCCAGTACTCTGTTAGGTGTCTTGTTGTTCTTGACTTCTCTGCCCTGAAGCTAGGAGTTAAGGCATAAACCCTGTCTAAGGAGTAACACAAAACCTCTAGGTAAAACTGTGCTGACTGGCTTAGATATGCTTTTTCACCAAAGTAGTTCATGTCAAACAATGTAGAGCCTCCCTCTGTGGCTGTTGATACTATTATCGGCGGAAATATTTCTATAAAATCTTTTTTCCTGAAAAAATCTCTTGCTCCCTCCATCAAAAGCTCCTTTACTCTCATTATCGCAGCGTATTTAGGAGACCTTAAGGTTAAGTGCCTGTGATCAAGTAGAAACGCAGGACCATGTTCCTTCTTTGTTATCGGATAGTTTTTAGCATCTGAGACTATTTTTACCTTTAGGACATGAAGCTCAACTCCGGACAAGGCTCTCTTGTCTTTTTTAAGAGTTCCTTGTAAAATAACAGAGGCCTCTCTATCCAGGGCATCTATCTCTTTTATTGTTTTTTCTCCTAGTTTCGATGCATCCAAGACACATTGTAAAAGGCCTGTTCCGTCTCTTAAAACTATAAACGCTATTTTCCCCTTTACTCTTTTGTTATAAATCCAGCCTCTTAGCTCTGCCTTTCCACTAGCTTTCTCAATAGCTTGTTTTATCGACAGATACATGTTAAGAAAATAAGTGAAAAGGTTAAAAAGGATTTATAAATAAAAAGTGTTTTTCTTTATAGATAAAAATGGAGCACATAGATAAAGACCTGTTGAAAGAATTCTCTTCCTTGTTGGCCAAAATACCAGGAGGAATAAACCCAAAGTGGTTTTTCAACGCTCTTGATGAAATATCTGTATTTGCTGGAAGATCTGAGGATGTTTTACAGCTTGGAGAGCTAGTATATAAGATTTCACTGAATCTTGGCAAGATAAGAGAAAAATTAAGGAAAAAAGCCGTTGTTATTGACGAGGTAGAAAGCTTTCTCAAGACTTCGGTTATGAATATTGTCAAGAGCTTTAAGAGAGAGGAAAGAGAAAGAGTTGTTCTTCTTCTAAGAGTTGGATTAAAGCTGTCTGAGATGGGAATTCCGCCAACATACTTGTTTAACACAGACTTAAGGGGAATTTCAAGACTTGCAAAGGACGACAAAGACTTTGTGAAAATAGCAACAGACCTTTACAAGAAAACACTGGAACTGCATGAGGAAAAAGACCTGGGGTTTAGGGCCTTGAAAGACTTTTATCTTGATATATTTCCTGTTCTTATAAAATCCTCAAGAAGCTATGGAGACCTGGAGGAGTTTTTCTATATCTTTGGTGTTTTCTACAAGGAAGTACGTGAGAGAGGAGGAGACTACAGAGAGTTTATAGCAAGAGTTTCTCCCTTGCTTAGAGACAGAAAACTAGAGAAGATAGCTGACGCAAGAGCAAAGATGATTGAGCATCTCCAGGAGATTTTCCTGCTAAGGGAAAAATACAACCTAAGCCCAGAGGACTTTAGTGGAATTGTAAGCGAGGCTGTGAAAACCCTAAGAGACAAAGATCTTGTGGAAAACCTCGACTGGGTTTTAAAAAGAAGAGTAGAGCTACTTAAAGAAGGAAGACGTCCTACAAGAGAGGGACTCAAAACAGAGTTTTACCATAAAAGACATGGAAAGGCATAACAAAAAAACGTAATCAAAAACTTATTTTCTTATAAACTTGTACAGCTCACCAAACAGGAAAACAAATGATGAGAGAACAACTATTGTTAGGAGTTCTGTCAGGGTTAAGGGAACAAACCTAAACATGTTTTGGAAGAACGGCGTGTAAAGAACCATAAGCAAAAGAATGACTGACGCTAAAAGAGCCCAGACAACATATCTGTTGCTGAAAAAACCTATCTCAAAAACAGATTTCCTGAGCGAACGCATGTTCAAGAGGTTGAAAAGCTGTGTAAACGCCATTATAGCAAAAGCTCCTGTCCTTGCCTTTTCTATTCCTCCTGGAAGGTAGGCATAAAAAACAATTAGTGTGGCAACAACCATGGTTATGGTCATCAAAATCAGGAAAGGTATCATACTTGTCGATAAGATCTCCTCCCTTGCTTTTCTTGGGGGGTCTTTCAGTATGTCTCCGTGTCCTGGCTCAGCAGCCAGGGAAATATCTGTGACTCCGTCTGTGACTAGGTTTAGCCATAGTATCTGAGTAGGCAACAAAGGCAAAGGCAAGCCAAGAGCTAAGGTGCTTATAATTGCTGCGTCCTCTGCGAAGTTTGTGGTTATAAGAAAAAAAGCTGCCTGACGTGTGTTTGTAAATACAATCCTTCCCTCTGCCACGGCATTTACAATAGAGGCAAAGTTATCATCAGCCAAGACAACATCGCTTGACTCTCTTGCCACGTCAGTTCCTATTACTCCCATCGAGATTCCAATATCCGCTTTTTTTAATGCTGGAGCATCGTTTACCCCGTCTCCTGTCATCGCCACAATCTGTCCCTGTTTTTGCAGGGTTTCGGCAATTCTTAGCTTTGTCCTTGGTGTTAGACGAGCAAATACATTTACGTTTTTTACAGCATCTGAAAAGTCTTTTTTTGATAGTTGTAGGAGTTCTGACTCTGTAAGTGCCACAGGATATTTGTCTCTTCTTTTTCCCTTGACAAGGCCAACCTCTTTTGCAATCGCAATCGCGGTGCTTTTATGGTCTCCTGTTACCATAACAACCCTGATACCTGCCTTTTCTGCCTTTGCAATCGCCTCCCTTACCTCTGGCCTTGGGGGGTCGATCATCCCAACAACGCCAACAAAAACAAGCTCATTGATCAGGTCTTCTGACAGCTTATCTGTTTTTTTGGGAACTGGTTTATAAGCTAGGGCAAGAACTCTCATCGCTTTCTTTGTTAGGTGTTCTATCTCCCTAAAGATGTCCTGACTTGTTTTTTTGGTTATTTTTCTAAGCTTGTTTTTCTCAAGAAAATACTTAGAGTTTTTAAGAACCATCTCTGGGGCACCTATAACATAAACCTCTTTTTTCCTGGCCTGCTCCACAAGCACTGAAAGAGATGCCCTATACTTAATTTCCGGGTTGAATGGCAGGTCATCTATTCTTTTCTCCTTTTCCTGCAAGACCTCTTTTTTAAGACCTGCCTTCTCAGCAAGAACCACAAGTGCTGCCTCTGTTGGGTCCCCGATAATCTCATAGCTCTCCTCTCTGTTCTTTTTTTTCAAAAGTCTTGCGTTGTTGCAGACAGCAGAGATGTGTAGGAGTTTTGAGAGGTCTGGGTTTTCTAAGGGGAAGATAATTTTTCTTTTTTGATAAAAGTTTCCAACCGGTTTCCAGGCATCCCCAGATACATTAACTTCGTCCTTCCCAGGCAAAACTATTTTTCTAACATTTATGGTGTTTTGAGTGATTGTTCCTGTCTTGTCTGTCACGATAGTTGTTATCTCACCAAGAGTTTCAGTTGTTGGTAGACTTCGTATAATAGCGTTTCTCTTTGCCATCCTGCGTGCTCCGATGGCAAGAACTATTGCCAGGACAGCAGGCAAGCCCTCAGGAATTCCGGAAACAAGAGAGGCTATCGTAAAAAGAAAGATTTCCTGAAACTTAAGTCCTCTAACAAAAAAACCAATAACAAAAGTCAACGATGCACCGATGATAGCAACAAGAAACATTTGCTTTGCTAGTTTTTCAGTCTTTCTCTCAAAATGTCCCTTTCCCCTCCTTATTTTTTTCAGCTCCTGTGCCACGTCACCAATAGCTGTTCCTGCACCCGTGCTTGTAACAACCGACTTGGCCTGCCCCCCGGCAACAAAGCTGCCCATAAATACCATGTTTTTACGGTCAGCCAGGACTGTTTTCCCTGGTAATGGTTTGACATATTTATCAACAGGAAAGGACTCCCCTGTCAAAGATGCTTCCACAGTCCTAAAGTTTTTTATTTCTATGAGTCTTGCGTCAGCAGGAACCCTGTCTCCCTCTTCCAGCAAAACAACGTCTCCAGGCACTAGCTCCCTTGCGTTTATCTGCAACAGCTCACCATCCCTGTAAACCTTTGCATGAGGCACTATCATTCTTTTCAGGGCTTTGATTGACCTCTCTGCCTTATATTCCTCAAAAAATCCGATAGCTGCGTTTATTAAAATAACAGCAAAGATAACATAGACATCAACAAGATGGCCGATAGAAAACGAAATAATTGCAGCAACAACAAGTATGTAAATCAAGAAGTTGTTGAACTGTTTGAGAAAAATTAGGATTGGACTTCGCTCTTTTTTTTCAGGTATTTCGTTAGGACCAAACTTTTTCAGACGGTTTTTAGCCTCTGTGTCTGAAAGACCTTTTCTGTCTGAGGATAGCTCCTGCAATGTTTTTTCTATGGTCTTTGAGTGAAAAGCATTTGTGTGTCCTTTCATGCTCTCATAATAACTTTTGGTGTTGTGTTATTAATATTTTGTGTTACTAAAAAAATCACAGAAACTCGGTGAGAAAGGTTTGTTCCTTACTTTTGTTCAAAGGCCTTGCAGGAATTCTCAGTTTTCTCTGGATGTAAAAGGCAAGCTCCTTGTCAAATCCATAGTAGGTGAAAACCTGTTTTGGTTTTACTTCTTGGACAAAGGAAAGAAGCTGGGAAAAGTCAGCATGGCTGCTTAACGGAAAAAGATAGAAATTTCTTAGGCGAGAAGAAAAAAAAGCATTCTGTGCCCAGCCAGTACAAAGGGCTGGAACCACCTTTCTTCTTAGGCTTTTTTGTAGGGCATATACAAGATCTGATGAAAGATGAGAAGAGGAAACCACAAGAACCTCCTCGTTGTTTGCTTCCTCTGTTTTGTGAAACTTTAGGTTAAATCCGTTTTTGTTGTAAACTTCGGAAACAATCGCAGTTCTCTCGCTTACCCCTGGCTCTATCCCCATCTTGTTAAGCAGGGCAATCAACTCCTGATTCTTTCCAAGTGAGTAACCACCAAAAACAACAAGGTTGTTTTTCTGAATGTTTGTCTCAACAAACTCAACCATGTTTGAGTAGATTTGTTTTCTCTCGGGAAAAACATAGTCCGGAGAGCCAAACGTAGCCTCTATAACCAGATTTTCTGTCTCAACAACATCTGCCCTCTTGAACAAAAGGCTGTCCTCAAAACATATGTCTCCTGTTACCAAAAGCTTATTGTCAAGGAGAAACTGTGAAGAGCCAAGGATGTGGCCTGCGTTTAGCAGCTCTATTTTGTGGTTTTCCAGGTTGTTTTTGTTTTTCAGAACAACTGTCCTGTCCCTCAAAAAAGAATTCTCTCTAAGGATTAAATCCCTTGTTTCCTTTGATACATATATATTCCTAAGTTTTTTAAGTGGCCTGAAATGGTCTGAGTGAGCATGGGTAACAAGATTGAACTTTTTTGTATGGCCGTTTAGTGAGTCAATAGCTAAGTCCCTGTAAAAAAGCCCTTTGTTAAACTGAAGCATAGGGAAAAAACTATTAAGTTATATTAATTTCTTTTCATGTTTGTTTTTATGATGGGTCTTGAGAGATATTTTGCCGTGATTGCTGGAAAGGAGAAGGCAAAATATCTGATTGCAAAAAAATCTGGAGTTTTAGACAAAAAAATATCCGAGGCAGAAAAACTTATGGAAAAATGTGGGCTTTGTGAGAGAAAATGTGGTGTTAACAGGCTTAGGGGAGAAAAGGGTTTTTGCGGTGTTGGAAAGGAGATGAAAGTGTTTTCAGCGTTTGCTCATTTTGGGGAAGAACCAGAGCTTGTTCCCTCTGCAACAGTCTTTCTTTCTGGCTGTACGTTGAGGTGTGTGTTTTGTCAAAACGCTCCTGAAAGCATAGACCCAGACTCTGGAAATGTCTGGGATCCAGAAGATGTCGCAAAATACGCTGAAAAAATGTATTCACAGGGATGTACAAACCTAAACTTTGTTGGTGGAGAGCCAACCCCAAACCTTCTTGGAATTTTAAAGTCCCTAAAAGCATGCAACACAAACCTCCCTGTTGTATGGAACAGCAATGCTTATTACTCAGAGAAAACATCAAAAATTCTAGAAGGTTTTGTTGATCTTTATCTTCTTGACTTCAAGTATTTCAACAACAAGTGTGCAACAAGGTTAAGTGCAGCCCCAGGCTATCTGGGGGCAGCAAAAAGAAATCTCTTAAACGCCTCTAGAGACTCGGAAGTCTTGATAAGACATCTTGTCCTACCATCTCATACAGAGTGTTGCACAAAGCCATTTTTAAGATGGGTCTACAAAAGCCTGGGAGAAAACACAAGGCTGAACATAATGGATCAGTACTATCCTGCCTTTAAGGCCCATGGATTTGAGGAAATAAACAGACGTCTTGACCCGCTGGAGTTTGAGAACGTTGTAAAATACGCAAAGAAAATTGGTTTGAAAAACCTTGTTTAAAGTTTTTCTCTTGTTTTTAGTATGATGGGAAAAGCCCTGGCCTTCTTTGACTTTGATGGAACCATAATTCATGGAAGCAGCATGGTTAGGTTTATCTTTTTTTTAATTAGAGAAGATATCATTAGTTTTTGGCACGCTTTTTTCTTGAGTTTTCCTGTTGTTATGAAATACTTGGTTTTTGGAAGGAGTGAAAAAGACCTTAAAAACATTATCAGGAAATACGCAGAGGGCCTAAAGGGCTTTAGGGTTAAAAAGCTGGAAAGGCTTGCAAGGCAGTGGTTTCTGCTTGAAAGAAATGAACTTGTTCATAAAGTTGTTAAAAGAATCAGGCAGCACAGGAAAAAAGGAGATAGGCTTGTGATAATAACTGCTGCGCCAAAGCATCTTGTTATGCTATTTGCAAATTTTCTGGGGTTTGACGAGCTGCATGCAACCAAGTTTGGGAAAAGAAAAGGAAAGTTTACAGGAAAAACAAAGGGGAAAATCTATCTTGGAAAGGATAAAAAAAAGCTTGCAAGAGAAATAGCAAGAAAGAGAGGAGTTCCTCTAAGTCAATGTTATGCTTACGGAAACAGTTTTTACGACATGGAAATGTTAGAGCTTGTTGGAAACTCATATGCCATTAACCCAGGCTCAAAACTGATTTTTTTGTTAAGAAAGAAAAAAAAGAAAATAATGGTTCTTTGAGGACTGGTCTTTGGTGTTTAGTCAACAAAGCCCCTAAAAACCAGTGTTCCTGAGTAGTTTCCGTCGTTTGTTCCTGCTGGAATGTCAACAAAAAAGCAAATCAGGTCTTCTGAGCTGGATCTTACCAGTGTTTTTTCAAAGGGAGAGGCATATATAAAGGAAGTGTCTCCTCCTGTCCCGCAGTTTGTGTTTGTTGTGTCATAAAGCTCAAAGCTTGTGTCTGGTATGTAGTTTAGGTCAGAGCTAAACTTTTTTGTAAATAAAGAAAGGTCGAAGTCAAAGTTTCCCTTATGCAGGACTGTTACTCCTGAGTTGTTGTTGTCCGTGGAGCCGTTGTTGTCGCTACAAACAAACACAACGTTTTCATCACCAGCGCTTCCTGAGAAGTTGCAGTCATAAACCTGGTCAAGCGTAATCCCTCCTACCTTCTTGACTTCATAAATTCCTGAGTTTTCTATGTCTTGTCCGCTGGAATCGTCGGTTGCGTTAACGTCACAAACAAGACCATAGGAAGAGGAAACTGAATACTTAAACCTAACAGGCAGAGTAAAGGCACAGCTGTAAACTCCATCAGAATCATTGCCATCCCAGGTAACAGAGGCGTTGTTTTCAGTACAGCTTCCTGAGAAGTTGGTGTTTACACAGTCATCTCCCTCAGAGGAACAGCCAGAATATGTTGCATAGACTTGGTTTTGCCTGCACTGAAAACTCACTGTGTTTAAATCACTTATTCCCTCCTCGTCTGAAACGTTTACCTTCAAATAAAAAGTCTCAAGACCAGGGATAACAAAGCTTTTATTTGTGTCTGAGGAGGAGTTTGTTGCAACAAGGATTGAGTCTATCTCGGGAGCAGCTGTGACTGTTCCCTCAACAGAAACATTTGTGTCTGATGCTTTATAATCAAGGAAAAAAGAAAACATGGAAAGAAAAAGCAACAAAACCAGGAAAAGCTGAAAAATAAAATTTCTTTCTTTCCCTGCCTGCATGAGAAAAAAAGGAATTAGAAATTTTTAAACTTAATTATGTTGTAGTATTATGCTTGTTTCCCTTGTTGTTGGGTTGTTGAAAAACATTTATTTTCTTGTTTTCCTAACAACGTTTGTTCCCTGGGTTGAGCTGAGAGGTAGCATTCCACTAGGAATCTGTCTTGGTGGAAACAGCTTGCTTGTTTTTACTATCGCTTTGTTAACAAATTTTTTTCTTGCTGCGATTCTCCTTCTTGTTTTGAAGTTCCTTTTTGATTTTCTGAAAAGATTTCATCTTTTTTCCAAGTATTTGAAAAAAAGAGAGAAGTTCGCAAAGAAGATAGAACCATATGGCCTAGTTGGTCTTTTTGTTTTTGTTTCCTTGCCCTTACCAGGAAGCGGGGCATACTCGGGAGTTATTCTGTTAAAGCTTTTAGGGTTTAACGAAAAGAAGGGATTCTTGGCTATATGTCTTGGCCTCTTAACAGCGGGAATTCTTGTTCTTCTTTTAACTAAGAGAATTTGCTAAAGAAAAAAATTAGGCTTTCAATGGAAAACAAGGGCATAATTTCTATTTATAAGCCAAACCTTAAATTAAAAATTAAAAGCCAGAGACAAAAACAATGTCAAAACAAATAAGATTTGGAAAAAGAAAGAGGGTTTATTTGGATTCAAATGTTTTTATTTCTTTGATCAATAAAGAAATTGGTAGAGAGTTTAGGGGGTTGTTTGTAGAAGCTGAGTTATTTATTGAACGAATCAAAGAACAAAGGCATATTTTAGTATTGTCTGAATGGTTTTTCAAAGAAATAGAACAAACAACACACATTAGAAAGGAAGAAATATTAAAATACTTTAAAAACCTGAATATTAAAACAGAAGTTGTTAAGGAAGAGGAAAAACTCCCAATAAAAAAATTCGAAAAAAGGGGAATTCCTTTTCCAGATGCCTTACATCTAGCAATTGCAGTAAAACAAAAATGTGACTGTGTTGTAACTTTTAACGTAAAAGATTTTGAAATGGGAAAAAATAAAATGGAAATAATTGAACCTTTAGAGTTTATATAAATCCTTTTTCTTTAGCAAACGCTCTAGCAAGTTTTTCTCTTTCTTTTTTTGAAAGCAAGTCTCCTTTATAGCCACGCTTTCTTGCTTTTTCCCCAAGTTTTTTTGATTCCATATCAATCTTTTTTAAATTTTCATTTAACTTAATAAGTTCTACAAGGTTTTTTCTAATTGCATCTTTCATAAACTCGCTTCTTGAGGAATATAGCCCAGAAGAAGAAATAAGCTTGTCAATAACTTTAACATAATCCTTGTCAATGGCAACAGATAACATTTTCATAAAAATCCCTCTTAATAATATATTAATAACATATTAATAAAAACTATTTAAATGTTTTGTTTATCTTAACAGTCACTATATTAAAAAATTATAAACTAATAAACAGGAAGGAACAAAGCAATCGAGAAAAGAAGGCCAGCTATTGGCAGAGTTATGTTGTCCTCCAGGGGAAAAAGCTCTACAAGATAGCAAAGTGAAAAAACCAGGGTTCTTGCTATAAGGAAAAAAGAGGATTGTTTGAAAAAGAGAAACACAAAAAACAAGGCAAATAAAAAAGTTGCAATAAAACCAGCTGTTGTCCCCACAAGAGTTATTCCCTTTCTTAGATATATTTTCCCAAAGTAAATTCCAAAAATTGTTGAAAACATGTCCCCGAATATCAGCGGCGTTAAGGCAAACAGAAAGAAAAACATCGGCAGGTCAAAGGCAAATATAACTAGGGAGACAATAAAGACCCCAGCAACATAGGCAAACGCGCCCTTTCCTACAACCTGAACATCCTCTCTCTCAAAGTTTTTAAGAAAAAAACTAAGTGGGTAAACTTTGTAAAGTTTATCAAGATATGATAAAGACAAAAAATAAACAAGAAGAACAAAGGCTAGAAATACCGTAAAAACAAAGTTTCCTAAAACCAGAAAAAGAAATATAAAAAACAAGCCAAGCAATATATGAAAAGTTTGTCTCTTGAGCTCTAAAACAATTCTTTTTTTAGTCTGTTTTCTTCTTTCTTTTTTTACAACATGATAAGGACTAAAAAAATCCAAATCAATTATATCTTTTCTTTTTGATTTTAGGTTACTCATTTCTCATCACAACAAAGCTATGGTCTTTTGAATATGGGCTAAGAAAAATAACCTCCAAAACATTAAATTCTTTTCTTAGGGGCTTAAGCGCGGCTTTTGTTAGTTTTTTTACGTCTTGTTTTGGGCTTATGCTTCTTGCCTTAAGGACAAGTAAGGCATATCCTTTTTTCCTCAAAAATTTCTTGTTTTTCAAGAATATTGAAACCTGGTCTTTTTGGGCAATATCCTGGTAGATAACATCAAACTTTATTTTTTTTATGTCTTCTGGATATTTTTCAGGAAAGCTGGCGTTTGCAAGTAATGGAATTAGGTTTTCTCTTTCTCCTGCCTTTTTAAGAAACTCATGCATCGCCATAAAGGAAACATCGACCCCTACCAAAAACCCATTTTCAAGCATGTCAGAAACATGGCTTGGTGTTGTTCCCTCGCCTGTGCCAAGATAAAGAACCCTGCTTTTCCTAGAAAATGGCCATGTTTTCAGTCCTATTAGTATTGCTGCTGCTAACTTGCTTTTGTATGGGTTCCAATATCTTAGGTCCTTTGTTTTCAAGTCTTTTGTATAAAGCTTTCCGTTGTTCTTGAAAACTCCTGGAAAAACCTCTTCCATGAAATCACCTTTTAGCTTGGTTTTTGAGCTGTCTATATCTTTTTTCTGCCTTTTCAATAAGTTTTTTGTTCAGCTGTTTTCCTGCTAAGTCAAGCCTTGACGCCAACGCGGTCAAAGAAGCCAAGGATCTTGCCATTTTTCCTCTTTGTTTTTTTGGTAGGGAAGAAACCATTGGATGGTAAAAAATTATCCCGTGTTTTGGTGGCTTTGTTCTTTTTTTCAAATGTAAAAACAAAAGCCTCTCGGCTCCCAGAACCTGTATTGTTGAGCTTGGAAGGCTTGCTAACTTGCCCAGGCTGCCTGCCGTGTAAAGAAACCTGGCGGCAAGCTTCTCTCCCAAAAGAGCTGAGAGATTTGGATATGACTTCATTTTTTCCTTTATATATTTGTCTAGGTTTTTCTCTAACAAAAGAAAGGAGTTTGAGCCCTTCTTTACCTCCTCCAGAATTTTCTCTGAGACCTTGTCTTTGTTTTTCATCAGGCCCAGAGCTTCCTCAAAGCCTTTTTTTACCTCATCAAAGGTGTTTTTATTCCTCTCAACAAACTCTTTTATTGAAAAAGCCCTTATAACAAGAAAATCCTCCTTGATGCTTTCTGATATCTTTTCTTTTGTTTCATCAATAAGTTTTTTTCTGAGTTTTTTCAGATCTGCTTCAGACATAGAAATAAAACTTAAAGAAAGAATTAAAAAGCATTTAATTTATGTTTTAACATGCCTGAGAGATTTTTAAGGGAAAAAATAAGTAGAATAAACAAACAGAGAAAAGCATTTTTAGAAGACGCCACAGTAAGAAGAAAGCTAGTTTCAGAATTTAAAGAAGCATGGGAAAAAACCAAGGCAGTGATGGAAGTAGAAAAAGAGGATTTTGTGATTGGGTTCCTAACCAAGATAATAAATGAAAAAAGAGTAAAAAACGAGGAAATAGATCACCTAGCTTTTCTTTTTATTCATTTTTCAGAACACTGTGTTGAGAAAACTCCTTTCTTGATAATGCAGGAGATTTCTTCCCTGATAAGACAGGCACTAAGAAAACAAAATATGAGAATTGTGTTTCTGGGCTTGGATTTTATCCAGAGGCATGTTTCGTTGATATTAAACAAAAGAGACAAGTTTACACCGAACTATGTTTTAGGAACACTAGAAGAGATTTTAAAAACACAAGAAAAAGAAAGTAAAGCTAGTAAGGCGGCAAGAAACATTCTAAGAACAATAGTCGAGAAAAAGATGGAAAAAGACCGTATATATAAAAAGACACAGGAACTTCTAGAAGGCTAATTTGAAATAAGAAAGAGTTTTTTACTTTTCCTTTTACGTTTTTATTGTGCCCCGGTAGCATAACTGGAAATGCAGCGCTCTCGTAAAGCGCAGAGTAAGGGTTCGAGTCCCTTCCGGGGCTAGGGAGATGGCGGAACTGGTAGACGCGCTGGTCTCGAAAACCAGTGGCCGTAAGGCCGTGGGGGTTCGACTCCCTCTCTCCCTGCTCAAAAGAAATTAAAAGACTTGCAACGAAGGAGTTAATATGAACGAAAAACAGTTCAAGGAAAGCCTTGCAGGGGAAATCGTACTAAGTAAAAACCCAGGAACAGTGATGAAAAAATGGAGAACCTTGCTTAAAATTCAGCAGGTTAAGCTAGCAAAGGAGATGGGAATCAACAACGTTGTTCTCTCTGACTACGAGGCAGGAAGAAGGAAGAACCCAACAAGCGAATTTGTTGACAATTTTGTTGAGAGTCTGATAAAATTAGAAAAAAGTGAAAATAACGGGGAAAACCTAGACTTTTACTTACAGGAAGGAGACACAAAAGAGTATTTCACAACACACGAGTTTTTCACAGGCCTAAAAGCATCCGCATTTATAGAAACAATTGGCGGGAAGGTCATAAGTGTGAAGGACATCATAGAGGATACACAGGTTTTTGGCTATACCTTGATAGAGAGTGAAAAGGCAATTGTTGAAACCTCTGCAAAAAACTATCTCAGGATTTTTGGGAAAACTCCTATGAGGGCTTTGATTCTTAGAGAGGTTCACAGCGGAAGAAGCACCATGGTTGCCCTAAAGGTAGGAAAGATGGTTATTGAGCTTAAGCCAAGCATGATTGTCTTTCACGGAATATCAGAAAAACAGGTTGACCCACTGGCAATAAAAATCTCAGAGTCTGAACGAATTCCAATAGTTATCACAAACAAAAAAATAGAGGATATAAAAGAGGCACTCAGCGAATTTGAGTAGACTAAAACCTCAAAAGATATGTAAACCTGTAAACTCTTCTTCCTGTTCTTGTTTGGCCCACCAAAGAAGAGCTTTTCTTTATTTTTGCCCCAAACTCCTTAGAAAGTTTTTTTGAAATCTGTTCAGCAATCTTTGCGTTTCCTATGTAAACATCAACTCCGTTTTTCTTTTCAATAACCTTAACAACCCTAGAAAGAGGGAATGCGGACTTCTTTGTTAGGGATTGTATCTTTGGCAAGAGCTCGTCAATCAGGTCTTTTTGTTTTTTCCTTTCTAAAATTCTCAGCTGAATTATTGCCTCGTAATATTCAGAAGCTTTTTTAAGACAAACACTACACACATAGCTTTCTTTCTTAACAGGAACTTCCATGCTAAACTTATAGAGTTTTCCCTCAAAAATTCCAGCAAGGGTTAAATCAAACACAAAATTCTTTCCCTGGTTTGTTTCCCTTATGTTGTTTACAAAAATCTTGTAATCTCCGCTAAAGTTGGTTTTTAAAACATCCCTGAAAAAGCTTGCGATATTTTCGTTGTCAAACTCATAATATTTTCTGTTATGATAAAACATCAAACATCTTTTACATATTTTTAGTTTTATTTCCTTTGGAATCTTGACAAGTGGATTTCTTTTCAAAAAACAGTCTATGCAAAAACTTCCAACAAACTGTTTTTCCGAGCTTTTGGCTCCACAGCCCGGACATGTTTTTTCTAAAGTTCTGCGTGTTTTTTTCCTCGGGCTCATAAATGATCTACTTAAGGGTCAGGACATCTCCCTGATAAGGAGCATGTACTTTGAACCCCTCTTTCTCCAGGTCTTTTTTTAAAATGTCAATAACCTTGCTGTCCCCATGAACCAAAACAACGTGCTCTGGGTTGCTTTTTTTTACCATTGAAAATAGGTCTTTTTTTCCAGCATGTGCCGAGAAATCAAATTTTTTAACATCCGCCTTGAGTTTCAGCCTTTGATCGTCAACAAAAATCTCTTTCTTTTCAAGAACCTGTCTTCCAGGTGTCTTTTCAACCTGGAACCCAGTAAGAAACACCGCGTTTCTTTCATTGTCGTAGATCTCAGGCAAATAATAATAAACAGGGCCTCCCTGCATCATCCCCGCAGTTGTTATAACAACAGAGGGAGATTTCAAAACTTTGTTTCTCTCCCTTGGAGACTCTACCATTATTGTGTGTTTAAGGCTTTTTTTGAGCATTGAAAAGTCCTTTACAGACTTTGGATAGTTTAAAAAAATATTAGAAACTGTCTTTCCCATTCCGTCCATATAAACCGGATATGGAAACTTATGTCTGTAGAGAATTTCCGCCAGCTCCTGAGACCTCCCAACAGCAAAAGATGGAGCAACAACGTTTCCCCCGTTTTCTACAACGTCCAAACAACTTTCAACAAATCTTTTCTCTTCCTTGTTTCTATCAGGGTGTTCCCTATCGCCATAGGTTGACTCTATCATAAGAACATTTAAATTTCTCTCAAGCTTTCTTAGGTCAACCCCTTTATGCAGGTTTGTCTCCTCGATCTTGAAATCTCCTGTGTATAAAATTTTTTTGTTGTCAATGGATAGGTAACAAAGACAAGAACCCAAAATATGCCCTGCATCTTTAAACTCTATAAAAGTCTTGTCCGATATCTGTACTTCCTTGTCATAGCCCAGGGCAAAGGTGTATTTGTCTGCTTTTCTTATGTTTTCCTTTGGAAAGGGAAATTTTTCCTTGTTAAGATCAGCGATTTTTATTGTGTCCTTCCAGAGAATTTTTGAGATATCTAGAGTTGCCGGATGCATGTAAGAAAACAAATCCTTGTCAAACAACTTTGGAATAAGGCCGGAGTGATCTAGATGAGCATGGCTTAGTATGACACCGTTGACATTTTCCCTTATTGGCAGGGGATAGAACTGTCTCTCTGGGTATTCCAGGCTCTCAATCACATCTATGTTGATTTTTAGACCATAGTCAAAAAGATATTTTTCACCGGAGTAAGAAACTAAAAAACCAGACCTGCCTACCTCTCTTGCTCCTCCCAATGCCTTTATTTTCAAGTTCTCAGCCATGGATAAAACTTCTTGTGTTTTTTTACTTATATCTGCTTTTTTCTTGTGTTTTCTTGAACAAGTATAGAATTAATAAAACCAAAAGAGAATTTAAAGCTTTTTTGTTTACCCTCTGAGATATGGAAAAATTCAGGGCACGGGTTCTGAGTGTTGAAAAACTCTCTCCAGAAGTTTGTTTGATAAAATTTTCCCTGAACAAAAAAATAAATTTTAGGCCAGGCCAGTATGTTTTTGTTTCCTTAAAAAAAGAAGGCAGGCAGTTGCTTAGGCCATACTCCATAGCATCAAACCCAAAAAACAAAACAAGAATCGAACTTATTGTAAAAAGAGTGGAGGGAGGATATGCATCCAATTTTTTGTGCTCACTAAAAAAAGAAAAAAAGATAGAGTTGATAGGACCTTGTGGGGTTTTTAGGCTAAGGGAAAACTCAAGAAGAGAGAGGGTTTTTGTTGCTACTGGAATTGGAATTGCAGCGATCAAGCCCATGATAGAGGTTGCCCTTGAGAAAAAACTACCTGAAAAAAACATTTTGATATTTGGAATAAGAAGAGTTGAGGAGATTTTACTCAAAAAACACTTTGAAAGCCTTGCGAAAAAACACCCAAGAAAACTTGAGTTTATTGCTGTGCTTAGCAGACCAGATAAGAGCTGGAACGGAGAAAAAGGACATGTGCAAGACATCTTAAAAAAAAGGCTTGGTAGGAACCTAGAGAAAAAAGAATTTTACATATGTGGGGTTCCCAAGATGGTTGAAGACGTGGAGAGGTTTTTAAGGAATAGGAACGTTAAGAGAGAAAACATCTTTAGAGAAAAGTACTGACAGCCTCAGACAAAAGTGTAAATCTTTTCTCCCTAAAATGTACTGAAATGTAAACAATTTCCCCTAAATTGTTCTTACAATATAACAAAAGCAGGAGTTTTTTTTATTTACAGAATTCTATTTAAAAACCTTTTTGGGAAAGGAATACTTAATGGGGGATGGGGGATTTACAGATATACAAAAAAAGATATTTGACTTGTTAAAGAAAAATCCATCTATTTCTATAACCGAGATATCAAGAAAGCTAAAGAGAAGTAGGCCAACAATTTACAGGGAACTTAGAAAGATGATAAGGGAAAACAACCTAACCCTAACTGCTATTGCAACACCTTCGGCCCAAAAATACAAGTTTGCTGTTCTTTTTATGTTTAATCTTCAGTTTCACAGGGGAGAACACAATATTGATGAGTTGCTCAACTACTTTAGAAACAACAAACACGTTGCTTTCTTTACCCTGGGAAAGGGATATGCAGACGCCTCTGTTCTTATGTTTTACGAGGACGTTAACAAATATCTCGAATCTACAAAAACTTTTCAACAAAGCAAAGAAAGCTTGCAAGAGGAAAGCCCCCTTCCGGATTCTCAAAAATCATGGGGGGGTAAGAGGGTGTTATTCAAGACAACAAAGTTTATGATAATAGACATTCTTTCCAGGGAGGCACCATTGACAGCCAAGTCTATTTACTTTAGGTTGAAAAGGGTTTATGGTAAGGAGATAACATATCAGGCGGCCCACAAGTTTCTCAGGGAGATGACAAGAGAAATGGTTATCCTGAAAAAAGAAAGGCTTTATTTTTTACATCCAAGCTGGATAACAAAACTAAAAAAATTCTACAACAACCTAAGGGAAGACTATATTCTTGAAAGGACAGACTATATCTTGGTGGAAACTTTTGAGGAGTTAAAAAACTTCATGGAAAAACTTTTAAGAAAAGCCGAGTTAGCAAAGTTAAATCTCCTTCCTTTTCCTGTCATTGACCTTGAGGGAAAGGCAAAGATAATATGTAAGAGTTGCTCCTTAAATAAGATCTTAAGCAAGATTTATGAAATAAAGGGCTTTGAGATAGAGTTTACGAACGGAAGGGTTGAAAATGAGGTGGTGGTAACAGAGAAAGAAGTCTACAATGTTTTTTACAACAAGAAATTTATCACAAAGTTAACTGAGGTTATGAGAAGAAACTATAAAGAGGGAGAAATAATACTTCTAAGGCCTTTTGAAGAAATCTACAAGGAAAAAACAAGTATAGAGATAATAAAGACAAAAAACGAGAAGCTTGCGGAAAAGATAAAAAAATCCCCAAAACAGCATACCGAACTAACTAGTTTTTATAGTTTTTAAGAATGTTTTTGAGCTTTTCTAGGTCCTTTCTTGTATCTAGCTTAGCACCGGCAGCAAGTTTGTGCCCTCCTCCCTTAAACGAGCCTATCTTCCTGGAAAGAGATTTAAAGAGTTTTATCAGGTCTGTGTGAGGAGATCTGAAACTTAAAAAAAACATGTTATCGGAAAATGTTGCAACACAGGAAGGTTTATCTGGATGTAAAAGTCTTAACATTTGAGCAATTATCGCTCTTTTTGATCTTGATGTTTTTGTCATCTCTAAAAAAACAAAGTTTCCCAAAATTTCAGTTTTTTTCAATTCTTTGTTTAGCGTTTTTTTCAAGGCCTCCCAATAAGAAAACAACTCCACGTAAAATTTTTTCAGTTTGTGTTTTTCAAAAACCATCATATGTTGAAAGGTTTTTGATTTAAGGTTTTGTTTGAAAAATTTATAGGCCTTGAAGAAATTTTTTTCTGAAAAAGAAACATAAGAAACAAAAAGAACTATAAATTCTAAGATAGTTGGATTTAGTATTTTGTTAATCAGTATAAGATTTATTAGATTTTTATTTATTTTCATAAACTTAAGGCTTCCAAGCAGTAAAAAGTCTCCATATGCGCCTATCAGGGCAATAAAGGCAAAATCGTTCTCCTTTCTCTTGAAGTTTTTGTTTTTTGTTTCCTTTAAGATGTTGAAAAGTATCGCAGAGGTTGAGGGCTTATCCTCTTCCTTAATTTTCTCAAGAGATACATCATAAAAAAGAAACTTTTTGTATTTTGCGTTGTGGTGATCTATAACAAGGATTTTTGGTTTTTCTATTTCCTCCAGTATTTTTTCACTTATAGTAAAATCCAGAAAAATAACATAATCAAACCCTTCGATATATTTGAAAACCTCTTTTTCTAGGTTGTTTCTTTCGTCAGGGGATTTTGTTCTTCTTATTGAGTATGGAACTTTGTTGAAATCAAAAAGCAGGGCAAGCTGCAAGGCCGAGGCAAACCCATCTGCATCCATATCACAAAAAATAAGTGTTTTTTTCTTTTCTTTGAGTATTTTCCTGATAAAGGAAACTGCCTTTCTGAAATTTGGATGCATAGAGAAGGATATGAAAAAGATTTTAAATAAGGATTTCCTTTTTAGGTTATGAAGAAATTTTATAAAAAGTTGGACGACTCTTCAATTCATCTACCTGAATACTTTGGCCTTAGAGATATGAAAAGCCTGATAAGAAGGGAAAAACCAACTAAGATATCAACAGGGAAAAGCAACTACGAAAAATACGCAAGGAAAACCAAGGAGATGCTCTCAAAAAAGCAGATAAAAATAGAGCTGACAACAACAAGAGGAAGGCCTATAGGAATTAAGCCTGAAAAGTTAAAACAAATAAAGGAGATGCAGCTAGAGGGGTTTTCGGTAAGAAAGATTGGAAAGGAACTAAAAATTCCCAAAAGCACTGTGCATTATCTTTTGAAAAAGGCAAAGGCAAGAAAAATCAGGCTTGGAAGAAAGCTTGTTTACCTGAGATAAAAAATGATTGGGCTATTTTTTCTTTGTTGCTGCGTCTATTTTCATTTTCAGGGACTCAAGCTTCTCAGCAAGCTTTTTTTCCTGTCTCTCAAAACTTTTCAGTCTTGTTTCCAGGGTTTCCTTTTGTTCTTTAAGCTCCTTTAAGACCTTGCTTCTGTCCTCGGAAATCAAAACATTTCCTATGGCCTTGAAAACTTTTTTTTCCTTTGTTTTTTCCAACTCCTTTACTGCCAAATCCACCGCAGCAACCTGAAAATCAACCTGTTTTCTTTGGTCGGAGATAAGAAAAAGCTGATTTCTGTAACTTTCAAACTCCCTTAAAATATTCTCGTCCATTTTATCACCTGCTCTTTAAGATAAAGCCTTTCTATTGTTTATTTAAACTTTTCGAGATAGTTCTGAAGGTTTTCATAGCTTATAGCAAGTCTTAGAAAATCGTTTAGGGCTGCCTTTAGGTGGGACTTTGTGTCTGCCTCTAACCTTGCCTTTACCCAGCTGTCTTGTAGCTTTATTTCTCTTTTTCTCTTAAATGGTTCCTTTATCTTTAAAGACTTTAAAAAGAACTCTGGGCTTTTTAGTTTTATCAAAACCTCCAGGGAAAACTCGTTCTTGTTTTTTTTCATCCAACCACCTATAAAACCTCAAAACAAGGACCTATCTCAATTTCAACATCGTTGAGAGCCAGGAAGAAGGAATACTTTTTTCCTGAGATGTTTTTTAAAATAAAATCTGCGTCTCTCTCTGTCTTTAGAAAATGGAAGAATTTTGGGGTTTTGTTTTTTCTGAAAAAAATATCTCTTGACTTTTTTTTTATTAACCTTGGGTTTTTTACAATGTCTTTTCTTGGTATGAATGTTTTTAACCTAAGTGTTTTTGTATCCTTAAAGCCAAGGGGCGTCGGCTTAAGAAGTCTAACAGCATATGTTTGTTTCTTTCCCGGCTTTGTTTTTTCCTTTTCAAAAACTAAGAGATGTGTGTTTCTATAAAGCGATTCCTCAAGAAATGATGAGAGTTGTTTTCTTGCCCTTGGCCTATAAACCGAGAAAGGCAAGGAGTTTGCCAGGTCCCTTGCAAACTGTCTTATCTCTTTCGTTGATTTTTTTGATGTTGTTATAATCATATGGAAAAAATAAACAAAGTAGAAAAAAACCTAACTACTCTGCTTTTATTGTCTTTGTGACTGGCGCTCTTACCTTGACAAGGATTCTTCCGGCGCAGTGTTTACATCTAACAAAATACAGGTCTAGTTTTTCAGTTATTTTTTTACATCTTATACATCTATACATATTCATCCCTCTTTCTTTGTCTTTGGTGTTATTGTTTTCTTTCCTATTTGGGATTTTGGCTCTTTGTTTTCCTTTTCTTTTTTCTCCTCTTGTTTTTTGATATCTTCAAGGTTTAACTCCTCCACCTCGGCTGTTATCTTTTCCTCAAGCTCTTCCAAAAGCTCTGGTTTTATCCCTTTCTGTGAGATAACAGATTTCATCAGCTTTCCTGTTGCTGTCTCGGTAATA
>JAFCFF010000039.1 GCA_017608775.1 Candidatus Iainarchaeum sp.
TCTTAACATACCTTCTCCTGTTTTTTCTTTCTATTTTCTTATATATCTTCGTAGCTTTCTTCAAAAATTCGTTGTTTTTTGTTTTGAATATTGTAATTAATTTTTCTCTTGATCCCTTTCCTATGACGTTACTGTGATTTTCTAGGGTCCAGCGTACTCCAAAGGTTTTTGCGGTTTGCTTAAAACTTAGATAACTTGCCTTGAAATTGCCTATCAAGGTATCATCCAGGTCAAACAAAACAGCCCTTATTTTTCTTAAAGCCACTTAAGAAGAAAAAAGAAATTTTTTAAATAACTTCCCCCTTATTTTTAGGAATGGTTTCAAGAAGAGAAAGAGTAATAAAAACAAACAGTAAAAAAATGCTTAACATTGAAAAAAAACTCCTACATCTTGTTCTTCAGTTTTTTGATGAGTGGGGAAACCATCTGATGTACACAATGATTTTTTTGGCAGCGGTTTTTGGCCTTGCAGCCTTTATAGTTATCAGAAATATTAACCCAAGCCTGATTTCAACAGACCTTATGTACTTCGTTGCAGTTATTCTTTTGATTGGTATTGTGTTCTTGATAATTTCAATATACAAAAAGAACGCCCTGGAAAGACAAATAAGAGAGCTTCTGAAATAAGATTCAAAAATCAAAAAAACAATTTAAATGCTTTTGTCTTCATTTTTTATGATGGTTTCGTTAAGAGGGCAATTAAGGGGGCTTGTGGTATGTCTTTTTCTTTTTGTTGTGTTTTTTTCCTGTTTTTCGTTTGCAGTAACCCTGCAGCCAATAACAAAAAATACGGCAAAGGTCTTTGCTGTCTCTGAAACAACAGATAGGGCGCTTACAGGCATGCTAACCTTGGAGATCAAGCCAGGACATGGCTCTATATTTTTTGGCTCATCCGCAGAACAACAGACATTCTTTGTTCCAGATACTCAAAAGTCTTTTTTTGATGCATTTCGTGCCGCTAAAAAGATAATAGGAAATGTTGTGGAAAACTATGACTATACCTTTTCCCTTGATATAGGCGCTACCTCTGTTGAGGGGCCTTCTGCTGGCTCAGTTGCAGCAGCCCTTATAGTTTTAACCCTAGAGGGAAAACCCTTTCCTGTGGACGATGTTGGCATCACAGGAACAATAAACTCCCATGGCTTTGTTGGTCCTGTTGGGGGCGTTTTTCAGAAGATAGTGAGAGCAGGGGAGGAGGGATACAAGCTTTTTCTTATTCCTACTGGCGGGTCTCTCCAAATAGTTGAGAGCGAGGAAGGCGTTGAGCTTGTGGACGTTGCTGATTACTCAATGGAAAACTGGGGCATGAAGGTTGTTGAGGTTTCAAAGTTAGATGAAATCCTAGATCTTTTGTTTATGGACATCAAGGATATCAACATCTCTAAATCATCAAAGACAAAGCTTGTTTTTATTCCGGAAATTATTAAAAAAGAGCCCTATATGGATGTGTTTAAGGTTATAGCGGAGACATATAAAGAGTTTATAGAAAAAAGAATAGATAGCTTAAAAACAAGGAAAGACAACCTGACAGACAGAAAGCTAAGATCAAGAATCACAAGGCATCTCAAAGTTGCAGACTTTTTTCTGTCAAGAAGTGACATATACCTAAAAAACAACTATTTCTACACCGCGGCAAATAACTTTTTTCTTGTTGATGTAAGTGCCTTTACTCATGGTGGCATCAGGTACTTAGAGTATTTAATTGAAAACCCAGGCATCGACAAAAACCTAAATCTTATTTTTGAGAAGGCAATAGAGGTAGAACAAAACATACTAGAGAGAGTTAATGAAATGGATAAAATTTCTTCAAGAGATCCTGAAATTTATATTTCAGCAAAACAAAGACTTGTTCAGGCTCTTGCAAAGATAAAGGCAGTTAAACAAGACATAAACGTGAAAGACCCTGATAGCCTTCTTTCAGACATTGCGACAGCAGAGGGCTGGCTTTATATAACTACCCTGCTTGCTCCTGAGCCGGGAGATATCCCAGAGCCAGAAAACATGAAAAACTTGGCTGAAAACAAGTTACATAGTGTTGAACTAACGCTGAAAAACCTTGGGGAGTTAGAGAATCTGGAAAACATAAACACAAAGCTAAACGCGGCAAAAGAAGCCCTGAATTTAAAATGGTATGCAACATCATATTTGGTTTCCCTAAATCTTGGTGCAACCATAGAGGACCTAACACAAAAGGAAATAAATTCCGAAGATGTTTTCTCTGATTACAACTCTCTTAGAGAAAGCCTGGAGGAAAAAGACTTTGTTCCATTATGGGCAGAGCTCTTTCTAGACCATGCGTATTTTTATCTCCAAAGGTTTGAGAGGGAGAACAATATAGCTGACCTGAAAAGTTCTTACTCACTTATAAAGTTAAGCAAGGCACATCTAGACTTTGAGGAAGCTCTTAATAAAGAAGTTAGCTTGAGGTCTAAGGGAAGGTTTGTTGAGATTCCCGCACCAGGGGAAGAAAAAACAATTCCAAAAGTTGTTGAAAAACCAGGTGAGAAAACACCAGAGGAAAAAAAGATGACCATAAAAACAGAGGTCAAGAAAAACAACATTTTGAAATACACCCTAATTGCTATAATTGTTCTCCTAATTGCTTTTTTGGGGTATTTCCTTGTGTTTTCAAAGCCAAGGCCAAGCTTGTTTGGAAAAAGAAGAGAAGTTGAGGGCAAAATAGACAGGTTGCAAGATGCCTACTCCCAAGGAAAAATAACAAAGTCAAAGTTTAATACTCTAAGAGGAAAACTCCAAAATACTTTGGAAAGGCTTGACTCAGCGATATCAAAAATGCTCCTTAAAAGAAACATACTTGACAGAATTGAGTACGAGGAACGTAAAAAACAACTTTTCATACTTGAGAAAAAACTAGATGACCTGATAAAATCCTATAAAGAGGGAAACATCTCAAGAACCTTCTTTACAAGAAACTACGGAAACCTAAGAAGAAATATTTTTAGGACAAGAAGGCGGCTATATTCAATAACCCAGGCACCCTACAAAGCCGGAAGGAAAGGGCCTAGTTTTCTCGATAAAATACTAAAGTTTTTCAAAATATAATTTTCAAAATCTAATTTTCTAAGTTTTGAAGATTTCCAAAATCAGTTTTCAAAATTGATTTTAAGCACTAAACCCTCAGTGTTATCACAGATGCGTTTCTATCTCTTGCCTGCGTAACACCTATTATCTGATCTGATTCCTTTATCACAACATCGTTGTGTGTTATCACTACAAATTGAGCTTTTTTACTCATATCTTTAATCATGCTCCCCAGTTTTTGGCTGTTGATTTTGTCTAGGGCGGCATCTGCCTCGTCTAAAATATAAAAAGGAAAGTTGTTGTAAAGCTGAATTGCAAACAAAAAACTAAGCGAAACTAAGGTTTTTTCCCCTCCGCTCAGGCTATCTATATTTCTCAACATTTTCCCCCTTGGTCTTGCCTCTATAAGCAATCCCTGTTTTTCATTTTCCCTCTCAATCTTTAACATTGCTTCCCCCCCGTCTAAAAAAGAATATATTTGTTTGAAGTTTTTTTCTATTTCTCTCAAAGTGTTTTGAAATCTCATTTCCTTATCAAGCTCTAGCCTTTCTATCATTCTTTCAACATCTGTCCTTTCTTTTTTCAGAGTAATCATTTTTTTTCTAAAATCCTGGACTTCCTCTAA
>JAFCFF010000040.1 GCA_017608775.1 Candidatus Iainarchaeum sp.
TGCCCTAGCAGCCTTGTCTCCTTTGATAGGTGCCTTGATAATAACTTTTTTTTCCTTTAATCTTCTTTTTATCATTTCTATAGTGTTACTTTTCTTTTCAATATTCCCTCTATTTCTAACAAAAGATATCAAAATGAAAATCAATATTCCCCTTTCCTCAATATTTAGGGCAGATAGCTTTGCAAAGGGTTTTGGATACATACAGGAAGGCATCTTGGGAATTTCCCTCTCAATTTTTTGGCCTCTTTTTATCTTTATAGTTTTAAAAACCTATCTCTCTTTAGGTTGGATCTCAACAGCAACAGCGGTTTTAACCGCGTTTTCCCTTTTTTATATCGCAAGACTTGTTGACTTTGGAGATAGGAAAACAGTTTTTGAGGTAGGAGCTCTTGCACATGCCTTGAGCTGGCCTCTTAGGATTTTCCATCTAGGACACATTTACTTCTTTCTCATCAGTGTTTTTTCAGCCATAACTTTTGAGATGCAAGTAATTCCTTTCTATAAACAGGTTTATGACAAGGCTTTCCAAAAAAACATAGCAACATATTTTATTTTTAGAGAAGCTTGCCTATCAATAGGAAGAATTTTCATACTTTTAATTGCTCTTTCTCAAAACTTTGTTTTTATCTTCATAGTTGCGATGTTTTCCTCCCTGTCTTTATTGTTTATTTCAAACAAAATCATGAGGTCTTAAAAAGCTTTTTAAATGGTTTCAAGAAAGTATGCTTTATGCCAACACAAAAAACACAAAGATCATTATGGTTTGTTTTTTTCCTTGTGTTTTTGTTCTTGCTTCCCTATCTGACCTATGCCTCTGTTTATGAGAGATATCTTCCAGATGCAGAAAAGCTTCTAAACAAAGATTTTCCAACACCAATAGGTGTTTCTTTCCTCTCAAACCAGAAGATCAATGTCATGATAGAGGAAACAGGCGAAACCCTTTCCATTGAGATAAGACAGGGAAAGCTGGTTCATTTCTCAAAGGAACTTGTTGAAAACCCAACCATATATGTTTGTCTAAAAAACGAGGAGACTGTAGAAAAGATTTTTGCTCCGGGTGTGAATGTTTTTGAGCTTTTACAGACAGGAGAGGTTAAATACACATTTCAAAATTTTTTTTACAGACTAAGGAATTTTTTCATAACTATTTTTAAGCCAGAACTAAAAAGCCAAGGCATTTGTAGAATTGTGTAAACACATGAGTTCGATAACTGTTGAAAGGCTTCCCACAAAGTCGGATTATCTCTTCAAAGTTGTTGTTTCCGATAAAGATGGAAAGACAACCCACAAAGTCAGGTTGGTGAAAGAATATTATCAAAAATTAACAAACGGAAAAATTCCTCCAGAAAAACTTATTGAGAGTTCTTTTGTTTTCCTTCTAGAGAGAGAGCCAAAGGCGCACATATTACCAGAATTTGATCTTGCGATAATATCAAAGTACTTTCCGGAATATTTAAAAGAGATAAAAAAATTAATTTAACTCAATAAATCCTCTCTCCTCATACCTTGGCCCTTTTTCATTTAGAAAGCTTTCCATAAGGCTTACTCTCTTGACAAGAACCCTTTCCTCAAATTTTTCTCCTCTCAAAATTTCTTTTTCTTTTCCTCTAACAACTTCCTTCATTCTTGCTATTGTAAGGTGGAGGGAAAATCTCTTGTCTATCAGATTTTCTTTTTTCAGGCTTTCAATAAGTTTCTTTAGTTTTTCCCCTTCCTCAACATATCCGTCAAGAAATAAGACCCTCCCCCCAAAATTCCCGATCTTATTAAACACTATATAGAATTTTTCCACTCTGATTTTTTTAAGTCTCCTAACTATGCTTTTCATCTTTTCTTTTTCAACATCTCCAAAAAACTTAAGAGTTAGATGGTAGTTTTCCATCTCAACTTTTTTCATCCTGTTTTTTATTTTTCTTAAAACTCTTTCAGCTATTTTCCACAATCTTTCTTTTTCTTTTTTTTCTAGACTAATTGCCAAAAATAACCTCATCCCAAACCCCCTTGTTACTTAGTGATAACACTTCAAGATTCCTGTCTTCAATTGTTTTAACAACTTTTCCTTTTAGGTATGTTGTCTCTGCCTTCTCTATTTTTACGACTGCTTTTTTCCCTAAAAGTTTTTCATCATCAACAAGAACAACTCTGTAGTTTTCATCTCTTCCCTGAGTCCCACCAAACTTACCTTTTTCAGTAAAGTAAACCTCAAGTTCTCTTCCCAAAAATCCCTGGTTGTTTTTCCTAGAGATCTTTCTACAAATTTCTGAGAGCCTTCTAGTTCTGGATGCCTTCTCCTTGCTGTTTATTTGTTTCATATTTTGGGCCTCTGTTCCTTTTCTCAAGCCAAACTTGGAGATGTTGACAACGTCAAACCTTAGCTTTTCGCAGAGTTTCAGAGTTTCCATAAAATCTGTTTCAGTTTCCCCAGGAAACCCAACAATTATATCCGTTGAGATTGTGGCGTCAACATATTTTTTCTTTATTTTTTTTATGGTTTCCTCAAACTCATCTCTCTTATATCCTCTTCTCATTTTTTCTAGCATGTTGTTGCTTCCGGACTGGACAGGAATATGAAAAAAACGATAGAGCCTTTTATCCTCAAAGAGCCCCAAATATCTGTCCAAAAAACTTCCAAGGCATTTTGGGTTTCCCATCCCAACCCTTATTTTAAAATCCTTTTTTTCCTTTAGCATTTCCTCCAACAGCTCAACTAAACTATATCCAAGATCAAAACCATAAACAAAGTTGTCCTGGCTTGTTAACCAAAACTCCTTGTAGCCTTTTTCCAGGTCTCTTCTAAACTCCCTTAAAACATCTTCTTTTTTTCTGCTTTTTAGCCAGCCAGTTGCAAGCTTTGTTGCGCAAAAACTACACTTTCCCAGGCAACCACTGGCTATTTTTATTATCGAGATGTTTTCAAGGCTGTTAACCTTAAGCGCTTCTGAGAAGTTCCTATTTGCATTTATAATTCCGCCAAGTTTATGTGTTTCGAAGGGTCCAAAACTCTCCCATTTTTTTAGTCTTTGAGGAGCTATCCTTGGCAAACAACCTGTGACAACAACTTTTGTCTTTTTCTTTTTCTTGCTTTCCAAAACACCAAGGCGGTGTATTATTTTTTCCTCTGTGTTTTCCTTGACACCACAGCTGTTGACAACAATCAAGTCAGCTTCTTCGGGGCTGGATGTTATTTCCCAGTTGTTCATCTCCAAAAACCCAATTATTTTTTCATAAAGAGCCCTGTTTGCCGTACACCCATATGTTTCTATGTATGCTTTTT
>JAFCFF010000005.1 GCA_017608775.1 Candidatus Iainarchaeum sp.
GCGATTGTGCCCTGAGCAAGGAACTTAGCTTTTTCCTTCTTTGCTATTTTTCCCAGTATGTTGTAAAAAGTATGTCTAAACGCCCTTCTTTTTTCTTCTGCGTCTGTTTTATGCCTAAGAGTTCTGAAAAATATCTTTCTTTCGTCTATGTAACGAATATTCACACCAAACTTCTTAAGGCTTCCAACAACAAACTCGGGCTCTCCTATTCTTCTAAGCCCATCATCCACAAAAACAGTCAAAAGCCTTTTTCCTATCGCCTTATGTATAAGCAGAGATGTTACAGAGCTATCAACACCGCCAGAACAAGCAGAAACAACTTTTTCTTCCCCAACAATTGCCCTTATTTCTCTTAGAGCTTTATCTATAAATTTTTTAGGTTCAAACATAGTAATTTAGTAATTTTATTTTTTAAACCTTTTCTAAATCAACTATTTAGTTTATTTTAAAGTTTATTGTGTGGTGCTAATATCCTAAAAATAAGGAAAAAAAAGAGAAGAGTTTTTTTCAAAAACTTGTTTTCGTTTGTTGGGAAAATGATAAAAGACAGAAAGGCTGTTGTTGATTTTTCCAGCCCCCACGAGGTTTTGATATCAACAGTTCTTTCCCAAAGAACAAAGGACAAAATAACTTTCAAAGTTTCAAAACAACTGTTTCTAAAATATAAAACTTTAAAGTCATTGCAAAAAGCTAAAATTCAAGATATAGAAAAAATAATAAGGCCTGTTAATTACTATAAAGGAAAGTCAAGAAAGATAAAACAAGTTGCGAATATTTTAGTAAAAAAGTATAAAGGAAAAGTTCCTGGAAGCATACAAAAACTAATTTCTCTTCCTGGTGTTGGGAGGAAAACCGCAAGTTGTGTTCTTATTTATTCTTTTGGCAAACCAGCAATAGCTGTTGACACTCATGTCCACAGGGTTTTTAACAGGTTGGGAATAATAAAAACAAAAAACTCAGAAAATACTGAAAACGTCTTGATGAAATTGCTTCCAAAAGAGCTATGGCTCGAGGCAAACAATCTTTTTGTTAGGTTTGGACAGCAGGTCTGCCTCCCTAAAAAACCATTGTGTGATGAGTTTCCTTGCAAGCTAAGAGATAGGTGTTTGTATTACAAAATAACACTAAACAAAAAATAAAAAGTTAGGTAGCTTCTGCCACAAAATAAACAAGACTAACTTTTCCTCCTGCCGGCTCACCATCCGGAACAAGAACATTTATATCTGTTCTAGCAGTATCGTGGCTGTCATTCCAGTCGAAAAAACTAATTGCAAGAACTTGGTTTTCCTCTCCTATTGGCAGATCTGTATAAGTAGCACTTGCCGCTCCAAATGATCCTGGTTCTATATTTGAAACCTTAAACTGATAGTGTTGAGATGTTCCAGGAGCATTTGTAAAGAGGGAGCTTGTGGCATAGATATAAACATTGACATCTACTCCTCCATCGTTTTCTAGATCTAAGGCGTTTGTTAATCCCTCTGTTGTGTTTGTTTCCCCAGGAGCCAAAGTTCCTAAGTCCGCGGTATCGTTTGTCAAAAGTATTGAAACAGCTCCACAAATTGAGAAATTTCCTTCGCCTGCGTTGAAGTCCCAGTTAGTTGCAAGAGGGTCACTTACAAATGCTAATATATAGTAATTGCCATCAGGAACAGGGGAAATATCCCATGGATATGTACAAAAACTTGGCGAACTAAGGTCATTACTGTCACAGCTAAAGTCTGTGGCTAGATTTGCGTTAGCCACTATTACTGTACCTGTGCCTTGGCTTGTTGATGTTGAGTAGTTTAGAAATGCGGTTATATTTTCTGCATTGGTATCAGGGTCCTTAACCTCTATGTTTACATCAACTGTTGAAACGCTTGCCCTGTCAAAAGTTTCCTGGTTTTCCGGGTAAAATACATTGACGTCTGGTGCCTGGGCTGGTTCACTATAGTAAACCTTTATGTCAACGTTGTCAACATTTGCTGGTCCTGGCTTCCCTCCTAGATGGTTTTCAAGAAGAGAAACCCCAAAGTCAACATCATTTATGTTTGTGTCAGTCCAGTCAACCCCCCACTTGATGTTTGGACCACCAAGAGTGTGTGTTACATCTGAGGCACTTGTGTTTACTGGTGTTGTGTTTGTTTCCCCAATAGGAACCCCATTTATATTAAGTAGCTGGGCTGTGATTGTTTCATCACCTTTTCCGTCTGGGTTGTTCCACTCAATCCTAACTTCAATACCATCAATTGTGTTTCCATTAGGGATTGAAAAACCAAAACCGTCATATTCCTGTCTTTGTCCTGCATCCGCAACAGCGTAACTGTTATTTGAGGTATATGCGTTTGTTGGCTCTGTCCAATTACTTACATCTCCCAAACTTGTCGGGTCGTTAAATCCCTCACTTGCTGCAAAAACAATCAAAACAAAAAACAAAATAAAAAAAACAAAAAAAACAATCTCAACTAAAAATTTCTTAATAAACAAACTCATCCCTCTTTCTTCTTTTTAGGAAGATAAACCCAACAACTATTGCTAAAACCACTATCACCAAAATAAGCAGAAGTGTTGTTGTATCTATTTGAGGGAATTTAAAACCAAGGGATTTCTTTGTCTCCTCTTTCTTCTTTACAACAAAAGGAAACCTATCAGTGCTTGTCCCATCCCTATATTCTGTTGTTATTTCCATCTCATAATCTCCAGCAACAATGTTTTCTGTCTGTGGAAGGAAGAAATCTTTGGCTGCCCCGCTGTTTGCAGGGACCATAAATTCAAGAGGCTGACTCTCGCTTATTGCTTCCTGATCTTTTAAAAGCCTAGCAGTTGAGGTAATTTTTTCATTTTCTGAGGACAAATTTCTAAAACCGACCTCAAGCTGGATTATTTTATCTCCTTCAAAAGCCTCATATTTAATCCTTGAGGCAAAAACTCGTTTACCGATTATGAATTTTTTCCTTGAGGTTGCTGGGGCCTCTCCACCAAAGTTTAGGCTTACTTTTGCAGCATATTCTCCTGCCTTGATCTCACCAATGTCTTGAATATTCCAAACTTCTTTTATTTCTCTAAGCCCCAAACCTTCCAATGGATCGAAATCTTTAGTCAACTCAAAAAACTTATTATCCCCTCTTGTGACCTCTATCTTGTAGGTTCCATCAATTGTTTGTTTCCCTGTGTTATGTATAATAAATCCAATATCAACAAAAGGACTTTTCTTTAACTCTTCCAAGGAGTGGTTTTCAACATTTAGTTTCAAAATTTCCGCACACTTTCCCTCACAAGGCACGTTAATTTCAAGCCTAACAATAATAGCTGTCGCTGCTGTTATTGCGGTTCCTCCAGTCCCTGCCTTTGTTTTCGGTATTTCCTTCATAATGAGTTTTACAATGTTTTTGCCTATTTTATCCATTTTTTGGGGAAGCTCAAACCTAACTTTTACACTCCCCCTTCCGTTGGCAGGAACATTAATTTCCTTGTCTAAAATTTCAAAATAGTTGGTTAATTCTCCTCCTTCGAAAAAACCAGTTACAACTTTTATTTCATTGTTTGTTTTATTGAAAATAGTAAAGGTTTGGTCTCCCTTCAGGCCTGGTTGGAAGTCATAGTAAACAACAGAGGGAGAAACCCCCAACGCATAAACACTGCCAATAAAAAACAGGCCAAAAATAACAAAAAAGCAAAAATACAAGGCGTTCTTTAACATATAAGAAAAAAACAGAAAACGTTTTTATTCTTTCATATTTAGCAACTAGCGTTTTGCTCAGCATAGAAAGTAATGTTGACATCTTTGGCTCCAGGGGATTCGTCGTTTGAAACACTGACATTTATTCCAGAGTCAAAGGAGTTAGAACCATCGGTAAAATCTAAACACCACAACAGATCTACTGCAGTACCGGTGCAGTCAGTATAACTGGTCTCACATATTCCAGAATCGTTGCTACCACTTTTACAATTACATTCCAGTACCACTGCTTGGGTAAATGTTTCTCCTGTAACGTTGGCATCAACATTTATTTTCGTGTTTCCCGAGTTTTGAATACCAAACCAGTCACCCGCAGTATCTGAGTCGTTTGCTCCACCTTGGCCAACATTAAAGGCAACTGTGGAATCATCTAAAACAATTGCTGTTTGTGTTTGAACAGTGATTGTTGCAGTTCCTATTGCTGTTTCCGCCATTCCCGCAATCCTTAGGGTAGGAATTCTCACAATTAGAACCACCCCAAGCAAAATAACCAGAGCAGCTAAAATATAAATTGCTAAGTTGAGTTTTTTCTCTTCCATTTTCCCACTATTAAAATATATTAAAGCTTTTTAAAACTTCTTCTTTTGAAGTTATATAATCAATTATTTTTCCTATTCCCATTGTTTTTGCGTTTTCCTTTGGGATAACAGTAATTTTAGCAGTTCCTACTTGTTGTTGACTTCCTACTTGTTTTGTTGGCGATATTAAAATGATCAAACCCACAAACAAAACTATTAGAACAAGGCCTATCAAGAGATTTATTTTGAACTGCATCTTGTCTCTCATTTACTAAAAACAAACCAAAAAACCTTTAAAAAACTTCCCTTAACTTTTACACTTTAATATATAAAGAATTCCACTACTTAACAACTTGCGTTTTCCTCAGCATAAAAGGTAACGTTGATATCTTTTGCTCCTGTTGCTTCATCGATGTTTGTTGCTATGTTTAATCCCCCGTCAAATGTGTCAGTACCGCTATGATAGTCCAAACACCAAATCAAATCCCTATGTCCTGTAGTCTGACAACTTCCATATGTTTTTTCACAAATCCCTGATGTGTTGTTCTCACACTTACACTCTATTGTTACGGCCTCAACAAAGTTATGTCCTGTTATGTTTGCGTCAACATCAACATTTTCTGTCCCAGTATTCTCAATCGTAAACCAGTCGTTTGTGGCATTTGAGTCGTTGCTTTCCCCTCTGACTATAGACATTGTTATTGTTGAATCAGTTAAACTAATAGCAGTGACAGAGGTTATTGTTATCTCTGCTGTGCCTACTTCTTGAACCTTGGCAACAGGTTGAAAAAAAGGAATTTTTGTTATTAGAAAAAAACCTAGAACTCCTATTAGAATAATAAGAAAAACTAACAAAAAATCAAGTTTTCTCTCATCCATCCAACCCCACTTCTTTACTATTTTTTTCCATAGTTTTTACTTTTTCTATGTTTTCCTTGGCTGGAAGAACAGTTATTGTTGCTTTTCCAACAGTTGTTTGTCCTTTGGACTGGGGCTGGTTTCCAATATTTAGGAGAATAATCAGACCAACCAAAACAAGAAGTAAAACAAATCCGATAACCAAGTTAGTGGTTTTTTTTAATTTTAATTTTTCTACCATTTAATAGCTAAAAATTAAAAAGATTTAAAAAACTACTTAACTTTTACACCATAAATTATAAATATTTATATTTAAAAAATCAATAAACAAATTCTTCTTTTTTTCTTCTTTTCATAAAAACAAAAACAACTATTAGGACAAGAGCAACAACTATTCCCATCAGAACAACTGTGGTAAAGTCAAACTTTGGGAAGCTTATCCTACTAGCAACTTTTTTGGCTTCTTCTGGGCTAAGAACCTTAAAACCTTTTCTTTCCTTGTCTTCTATGTTATCGTAAGATATTATCAACTCTAAATCATAATTTCCTGCCTTAACAGACTGAAAATCAAGTAAAACTATTATTGCTTCTCTAGAGCTTTCAGCTGGAATTGTAAGTGATGTGCTTGGAGACTCACTTAATACTTCCCCCTCCTTTAAAAGCTGTCCGCGTAGACCAACAAACCTCTCTGTTTCTGAAATGTTGTTTAAAACAACTTTTACCTTAACGCTACTGTCCCCCTCAACAGCCCTGTAATCAACTTTTCCAACCATTATTGTTTTTCCTATCAGAAAAGTTCTTTGTGATATTGCTGGAAGCTCTCCAGAATATATAAACTCTGCCTTTGCTTGATATTCTCCTAGCTCTAAATCCCTTGCGTTTTGGATATCCCAGTTTACAGTCTCCTCAACAAAACCAAGAGCACCAATACCAGAAATTTCAGTGTTTTTACTAAAAATAATTTCCCCCTTTCTTAATACCTCTAATTTCAAGATTCCACTGGTTTCCAGGTTTCCCAGATTATGCAAACCAACAAGAAAATCAATTCCTCCATTTCTATCTATTTCGTCATAGCTCCAGTTTTTTACCTGAAACTTATTTATTTCCATGCAATAGCCCTTGCAGGGAACGTTTATTGTTATCAAAATTCTTATTGCCGTTGCCGCGGAAATAGTTGCACCCTCTCCTCCTGCTCTTTCTAGAGGCATCTCCCTAAAGGTAAGCTTAACAACTCGTTTTCCAACAAAGTCTAGTTTTTCAGGAAACTTATAACTTACGTTAATTTTTTTGCTTGTTCCTGCTGCTAGCTCCACCACTTTTTTATCTATGCTAAAATAGCTTGCTAAGTCTCCTGCATCTAAACTAGCGCTTACTTTAATTGATTTCTCACTTGAGTTTCTTACAGTAAACTCTATTGTTTTTTCCAAAAAAGGCTTGAAATCCTCATAAACTGAAGAGGGCCTTACCCCGATTGCAAATGCTTGATAAACAAACAATAGAAAAACAGCAAAACAAAACAAACTTAAAAATAGATTTCTTTTCAGTTCCCTCATAAATAAAAAAAACAAGAAAGCTTTTTATTTCTCATCAGCAGCTTGAGTTAAGTGTTGCTGTAAAGGTTACATTGGCTTCTTTCCCTCCAGCGGTCTCATCACTGGCAATTGAGACGTTTATACCTAGGTTTGCACTGTCTGTTGCCTCTGTTGGTAGTAAACATGTTACAACAACTGGATTTACACTTATGTTACAGTCTTGATATGTTGTTACACATACTCCGCTTTCAGCTGTCTTACACCAACATAACCAGTCAGGACCAGTAGTGCCGGTAAAGTTAACTTCTCCCCAAATATTCATATCAAGGTCAAACTTTGTGTTTCCGCTGTTCTCGGCAGTAAAGTAATCGTTTGCTGTATCTGAGTCGTTTGAGCCACCCTGTTGCAAAGTGAAGCTTACAGTTGAGTCTGTTAGTGTTATGGCGGTTTCCGATGCAACAGTTATGGTTGTTGTTCCTATTGCTGTTTCCGCCATTCCCGCAACTCTTAAAGTCGGGAGTTTTAAAACAAAGAAAACAGCTAAGACAACAACAGCTATAAATAAGATAACTATAACTAAGTTAGCGGTTTTATCCTCCACTTATTCCACCTTTTTTTAAGACTGCTTCACCAACCATTGCCTGTGCCTGCTGAGCTTCCGGAGTTTCCCTTACATAAATTGAGATCCTCCCAATCGCTGAGCTTTCTTTTGTTGGTGTGTAAGCGATGTTGAACAAAACAATTACAAGAAGTACTGCTGCTATCAAGGCAAGCACTCCGATAACCACTTTTTTGTTCTTGTCCATCTGAAAATCACTATGTTGAAAGCATTTATAAATTTTGCTCTTAACTTTTAAACTCTAAGATATAAACATTTCTAAGGTTTTTGTCTTGTTTTAGCTTTTACAGCGGAAAGGATAAAATCTAAATCTATGACCTTAAACAAGATTATCACGGAAAAGAGGAAAACATTGAGCAAAAGCAGCAAGTCTGTTATGTTTGCGTAAGAATGAAAGTTTATTGTTTTTTCCTCCCCATAGCCGACCATAGATAGGCTATAGCCCCCTATTTTGTTTAGCTTAAACGTTATTCTTCCAAACTCATCTGTTACAAGTTTTCTTGTACTTCCATCTGGTTCGCTGATCTCCATCAAGAAGCCCTTTATTGGCTGCTTTTTGTTGTCCAAAACCAAAATCTCCTGGCTATCAAGAAACTTCAGGCTGCTGCCTTTCAAACTCACAAAAAAGGCAATTTCTCTTCCAAGTGGCGCGGTAACTTTTAATTCCTTAAGAGTCTCCTCCATGTTTATCTCGAAAACATTGTTTTCTTCGTTAATCTCACCAATCATCTTTGTAAAGTCAACTATGAAAAGAAAGATGTTTTTCTCTCCTATTAGCTCAAAAACCGATTTTCTTATTTTTTTACTTATTTCTATTTTTTCATCTGCCTTTAAGCCAGGAACAAAAAAACTAAATATTCTTTTTCCAGAGTCTTTTCTCTCAATACCAATAAAAAAACCGGTTACGTCTCTATTTCCTCTGTTTTCAATTTTCAGGTTTACAAGAAAGTTTGCTCCGGCACTCCTTATCTTTACTTCCTCTAAAACCAAGTCATAAAAAACCAAAACGCATTCTTCTGAACAACATCTTTTATCCCTAGACTTCAGCCATTTTCCAGGACATGTTTGGTTTTCATCACAGATATACCCACCAAGCCTATCACATGATTTTAACTCTATTCCTCCTCCGCCTCCTCCGCCACTAGGCGCTGTTGGTTCTTCTACTTCTCCACACCAGCCATTCTCATCACAAACAGTAATATCTGCAGTTCCTATGGTTTCTATGGCTTTTGTGGGTTTAACTAAAAACAGAAAAACAGCCCCAACAAAAACAACAATAAAAAAACCCAAAACAAAAATCTTTTCCTGCCTGTCCATATTTAAAAATAAACAACAACACAATAAAAATACTTGTCTGTCCCTGGAAAATGCTTTTGAAAATATTTAAAAATTTATAAATATTAAAATTGTAAATATTATCACAGCTATTACTAGGATCGCTAAAAACAGCCTTATAGATCTATCCTCCACCTGTTTCACCAGCTTCTTGGGTTTCTTCCTTAGTTGTTTCCTGAGTTCCAGGCGGCTCTATTACGTTAACCAAAACACTTCCGCTTTGGGAAGAAGGAGTTCCTTTTTTTGGTTCAACCGGTTTATTAATATTGAAAATCAGGATAAGCGCTATGATAACAACAAGTATAAACAAGGCCCAAATAAGAATTTTTTTGTCTCCCTTCCTCAACTTTCTTTTCATTTAGTAAAAACAAAATAAAACTTTTTTTAAATTTTTTTACGAGCTTGTACATTCCACACTTTGATTTGTTATTGCGCCAAAAGTAGCTGTAAGGTTTTTTGCTCCTGCTGCTTCCATAAGGTCTATGATAAGTTGAACACTTGCGTTGACCTCATCCACAGAATCATCATCTTTTAGACAGACAATTAGCAAAACCTGCCCATCGTTGTCCAGCCCTCCGGTCTCGCAGCTTGTGTATGATGTTGTTACACACTGTCCTGACTGGTTTGTGCCTGGCGTGCATAAACACTTTGCCTCAGAGCCAGCTGCCGTGAGTTCTCCTGCATCTATGTCCATATTTATGTCTACCCTAACACTCCCGTTATTTTCCACCTTAAACCAATCATTTCTATTTTCTGAGTCGTTCTGCTGTCCTGTTATTATTGTTCCTAAATCAACAGCGTCGTCTGTTAGGCTTATGCTGTTTTCCGAGCTGATTGTTGCGGAAACAGTTCCTCCTCCTGTTGCCTTCCCAACTATCAAAAGCTGAGGTACCTTCCAGAGAAGAAGTAGGGCTAGGATAAGAATCGCAATCGTCAAGATTACTGAGACCGTGTTTATCCTAAACATTTAATAGAAAAAACATCACAACATTTATAAATCTTGATTTACTTTTTATCAGTTAAAAAATAAAAAAACAAGTTATGGGGAGGAGGCAACAAAGTAAACCGTGCTTGATTTGTCTCCAGGGTCCTCGTTCCAGGGAACAAGGATATTTATGTCAACCCTAACAAAGTCGTTCGAGTCATCGCTTTCAAAACCCCTAACTATCCAAACCTTGTTTTCCTCTCCTATTGGAAGATTTATATAACTAGTTCTATACTCTGAGGCAGAGCCAGGTTCTATCGCTGAGCTTTTGGCCTGGTAGTTTGCCGAGGTTCCAGGTGTTTCAGCGAATAGAGATGAGTCAGCGTAAATATAGACATTAACATCTACATTTCCTGTGTTTTCTATATCAAATGCGTTGTTGTTGCTTTCACTATTGTAGGCACTCCCAACAAAAACAGTCCCAAAAGACACTGTGTCGTGTTTCAAGGTTATTGAAATTATTTGTTCCTCACTAAGAGTAAAGTTTTGGTCGCTTGTGTATCCAGAGCTGTCCATAGTGTTTTCATCCTCGCTGTTCCATGCGTTTATGTCTATGAAATAGTCTCCTGCTGAGACACCAGATGTGTTCCAGTCATAGCTACATTTTAGGTCATAGGCGCTCTCTCCTGTTGAGTTGCAGCTCCATACTGTGGTGCCCTCTGCTGTGCTAAGCTTTGCTATTTGGTTTGTAAACGATAAGGGAGAGGAGGAATAGTAAATATCAACAGTCACTGCTTTTGTGTCTTCCCTGTCAAGGAAAAGGTTTATGTCAACAACATCTCCAATGTTAAAGTCATCTCCTGGTGCAGGTGTGTTAACATCAACTATTGGTTTTATCTCGTTTTCCATCTCAATATAGAGATAGGCAGCATACTGTCCCCCCCCTTTATTTCCGTCCCATTCTTGTTGGAGCATGTTTCCTGCGTTTCCTATAATTAACGGATCGTTAGACACTGTTGTATCTGCCTCACAGTCAGAATTAATATCTGAGTTGGAGTCAGGATCGTTAATCCTTATTGAAAAGTAATCGTTTTGGTCATTATAAACAGCAGTTATCTCTTCGTTTAAGTCTATATAATCCCAACCAGGAGCGCTAGTCCATTTTCCAGTAAAGCTATGAACAGAAGCTGCGTTTACACTTAATGAAATAATATCGCACGCATTATCATCATCCTCCCAGCTTTCACTTGGTATCACGTGTGTTATCAAGTCATCATCATCGTTATCTAAACTGCTGTAAAGATAAACTTTTGCAGCTGTAAAGACATCTATGTATGCAGGGAAATCCACTATAGGAAATTTTATCCATGTTCTGTAGTTTGGTGTGAGGTAAAGCGTATGGTCTTCCATTACAAACGAATCTGCGATTGAAACTCTTTCAACATTTTCTAAGTTCATGTCGTAGTCTATTCTTACAAAAAGATTCTGGTTTCCTGTTAGCCCATCTAATCTTTTTTCACTAGTTGAGTCTAAGGCTCCGAGATATAGTGGTTGAGAAGAGGAGGTAAGGTTCTCATCTTTCCAGAGTATGTGATTAGAAGGACAAGGAACATCCGACATTCCTATTCTTACACTGTAGTTTTGATCTTCGTAGTCAACAGTGTTTTTTACTTGTGTTGTTAAACCATCAACATACTCATACCTATTATTTACTCTCCACACATCTGTTTCCTGAACTTTTTCATCAAGTAAGAAGGGAAGAAGAACAATTGTACTTTTGTTATCATCGTCAGTCCAGGTCTGGCTTGCTATTCTATCTATGTTAACATCGTCTGTTGTTGCGTTGTCCTGCTTGACAAATCCAAAAATCTTTGCGTCTGTTATGGTTGAGTTTTTTGGGATGTATATGCTCCAGGGCGTGGTTGTACTTAAAACAAACTTTGCCCATATACAATAATTTGAGTTGTCTGTCTCTGCGATGCTTATTGCCTCATAGGCAGGAAAATCCACAATATATGCGCTTGCATCTTGCAAGAAAAACCCAAACCAAACAAAAAAAACCAGAAGAAAGAGCAAAATTTTTCTCCATTTGTCACTCATCTTATCCCAACCAACCAAAGACACTATGTTTTTGCTATTGTTTTTAGAATTTCTTCTTCTCTTTCTATAAAGAAGTAAAGTAAAGAACTTAATCCTAATATAAACACAACAAAAAAACTAAACGCAAACCAGTTAAAACCCGAGAAAAACTGCACAACTCTTTCGCTTTCTCCCCTGAAAACTCTTAACCCATAAACTCCCTGACTACCAATCAAAAACCTTATTCTTCCCAAGTTGTCTGTTCTTTGAATTGTTTTTTCTCCGGTAGGGGAAATTATCTCAACAACAAAGTTTTTCAGCGGCATTTGCTTCTCATCATAAACCCATATTTCTTGGGTCTCAAATATTTTTGCTGGTTCTTTTGTTATGTTCATGTATATTACTCCAAGAACCCCCTCAACAATTTTTATTCTCTTAGCCCTTTCTGTCAGAAGAAAGATAAACCAGTTGTTTCTCTCATCTAGTTCCTCAACTTCCTCCAAGGCATCAGCAACAACATAGAAAAGCCTTGCTTTTCCGACCTCAAAAACCTCTTCCATAACCACTGCGTTGAAGTCAGCTGTTTTTCCAAACTCTAAACCCTCCTCAAAAAAGAATATCTTAACAACTTTCCCCTCCAGGCTATCTCCCTTTATCGCAACTGCAAACCTGTCTGCATCTCTATTTCCTATGTTTTCCACCTGTCCCCCAACCCTGTATTTTCCATCTACCCACTCTACAGAGAGAGACTTAATTTTTAGGTCTGCTGCTTTTTCCCTACATGCTACGGAACAACATCGCTCATCTCTGGATTTTAACCATTTACCAGGACAAAACTCAGATTCTTTGCATATGTCCCCTCCCAAAGCCCTACAGCTTCTTAGCCATGTTGGGGTAACTCCGGCTCTGGTTGGAGGCGTTACAACTTCTCCACACCAGCCATTCTCATCACATATAAGAACAGTTATGTCTCCTTCCTGCTCTGCAACCCCCCCAAAGCCAGAAAAACCAAAAAAAACCAGGAAAAAAGCAAACAAAACAACAAAAAAACATTTTTTCATATAATCTAAAAAAACCTAAAAACTATAAAAAAACATCAGTAATAGAATTCCTGGCTTCGTTTTCTTTTTATAATCACAAACAAAACTATCAGAACAAGCAAAACAACTATGACTATTAGACCAATAGTAAGGGCAGAGCCTCCAAGGGCGATTCCCTTCTTCTCTCCGAGTTTTACCTCTATCGGAAAGTCGCTAATGTTTTCTCCGTCGCTATATTTTAGATAAACCCTTAGATTATAGTTTCCTATCCTAAGGCCAGAAGTATCCGGAAAGAAAATGCTTTTTTTCTTCATCTCCTTCCCACCTATCTGAACACTTACCTCCTCACTCTCTGCCAGGCTAAGTCCCTCCAAATCTCTTACTTCTGCTTTTATGGAAACAAGCTCGTTGTCTGGGGAAAGGTTTTTCAACAGCAGGGTAAGCCTTCCAATTTCCTTGCCCTCAAAAAGACTTCCCTCCACTCTTTCAACCTTTATTTTTCTTCCAACAAGAAAGTTAAAGCTTGTTGTGGAGTCTTTTTCACCACCAAACTCAAAAGATATAAAAGCGTTGTACATTCCCTCTGTAATTTTTTCCGGGTTTTCTATATTCCAGTAAATCTCCTCATTCCTTGTTAGTAGGCTTCCCAACTCAGAAACGTTTTTTTGTGTTGAAAATATTAGTTCTCCGGCCTTTCTAATTTCTAACTTGATATCTCCTGATAGGGATATCTGGCTTTGATTTTGTATGTTGACAATAAACTTAACCCAACCATTTCTTTCTATCTCCTCTAGGGAAGTTCCCTCAACCCTAACACCTATGATTGCAGCACATCTTCCCTCACATGGAACAACAATCTTGAAAGAAGCCAGGACTTTTGCTCTTCCAATAGCAGAGGCTCCTCCTGTCTCAGTAGCCTGATAGGTTTCCTTTGCCCCAACGTAAACAAAATGTTCTCCAGGCCTGTCTATCTTCTCAGGTAGCTTTACCCTTACCCTAAACTCTTTTATCTCATGAGGACCCAAGGGAATTTTGTCTGATGTGTCAACAAGGCTAAAATACTCTGCCAGCCCACCGGAGAAGTCTATAGCCGCTGTGATGTCTTTGTTAATTGTGTTTCTTATACGAAATACGTATTCTCTTTCTATATTTGGTTCAAAGCCAAGAGACAAAGCAGCAGGGGAAATTCCTATTGCGTTTGTTTTTTTTACAAACCCAACCAGAAAACCAGCAAAGACAAAAAAAAACATCAAAAAAATAAAAACTATTTTTTTCCTAAACATCTTAAGAAAAAAACACAAAAGCTTTTTTTTTTTTTTTAAAACAATAAAAAAGAAAGAAAAAGAACCCATGAAAACAATGTGTTTTCTTGGCTTTATGAGCTTGTACAGCTAGAACTCTGGTTTGTTGTTGCCGTAAATGTAGTGGCAAGGGTTTTGGCTCCAGCAGTCTCGGTCAGGGCTACTGAAAGATTTACTCCTGCGTTAACCTCGTCAACAGCATCAGCATCTTTTAAACAAGTTGCAATCAAAATGCTTCCGTCCTCAGTGCTTTCACAGTTTGTATAGTTTGTTATTGGACATTGTCCTGACTGATTGCTGCCACTGACACACTTACAATAAATCTCAGAGGCTGCTGCTGTTAGGTTTGTCTCGTCAACTTCCATGTTCAAATCTATTCTTACGCTTCCGTTATTCTCAATAACAAACCAGTCAGAGCCGCTATCAGAAGAGTTACTTTGTCCTGTTATTATTGTACCCAGATTTACAGCTGCGTCTGTTATGGTTATGCTGTTTTCTATGCTAACGGTTGCTGAGACAGTTCCTGTGTCTGTTGCCATTCCTGCCATCCTTATGACAGGAACCCTCCAAATAAGAAGCAAACCAAGAATAACAATTGCTATTGCCAATATCGCTATAATAAAATTACTTATCTTTTCTTCCATCATACTTCCCTCTCTACTCCCTTAACCGCTGCTTGTCCAGCTGTTTCATCACCCTCTTCTCCTGTTGGTTGAACAACAAAGGCATAGACAACTCCATGTCCTGTACTTGTTTGTGGCTGGGTGCTTACTCCTCTAAAGGTCTGGTTTAGTCCCAAGGCCAAGGCAAAAGCTAAAACAAGTACAATAAGGGCCAAACCAATAACAATGCTATCCTTTTGCATTTAAAGGAAAAAACCAAAAAACATTTAAAAACCTAATGTTATTTTTTTAACTTTAAATAGTAATTACGTTAAGCACAAAAAATTCCAGCCACAATAAACTTTTTGTTCTACTTAATCAAGATAACAAGCTTTCCATGATATTCTCTTTTTTCTGCGTCTTGTGAGGGCTTCAGGGAAACAGTTATTTTTCTGTACTGGTCGGGATCAAGATAGAAATGGTTGTCAGATACCCAAACCCAGGGCGCGACCTCACCATAAACAGACATATCTATTTTCTTTCTTATATTGCTGTCGTTTTTAAACTCTATAAATCGTTTTCCAACAGCACCTCTTGGAACAATACCAAAGACAAGAAGCTCTGCGTTGACATCGAAACCAAGCGTGTCCCCAACATAAACCTTTATGTCAAAAACCTTTTTTTCCCATAGACTTCTTTCCCTGTAAAAACTCCAGATATTTACAAGAACCAAAACCAAAACAAGAACAACAAGAAAAGAAATAACAAACCTTTTGTTTATTTTTTGTTCCTTATTTATTCCAAGAGTCTTTTTTCCCAGCTTACTTACCTTGCTCTTTATTTTAGTTGTTTTTACCATGTTCTCAAACCTTTAGATAAGCTTAAAGAATAATGCTTAAAAAACCTCTCAAAGCATTATTTTTAAAGAATGAAGAATAATAAAAACAAGGAGAAAAAAGAGGATATCAAAAACCTTTTTTCTTATAGGCTTCTCAAGAAATACTCTTCCCTAATAACTGAAAAGGAGGAGAAAAGCATTTCCGACCTAAAGCTTTTGATAAACCCAGAGGATCCAGAGGTGAAAAAACTAAGGGAAAAGTTTATCACATCTAAATATAGCTTTGAGGAAAACTATCTTGAGAGCTTGAAAAAAATTCACAACCATCTTCTTGAGAATATCAGGGAGGCCAAACTTGACTTTCCGTTAACCTTCTGGCTCTCCACAAACGAGATGTTGAAATGGGGCTTAGCAGATGACGAGGACCTTGCTATTTTTCTATGTTCCTTGATGCTTTCTCTTGGGGATAAAAAGGCAATGGTCTACATAGTTGAGCTTTCTAACCTGGAAACAAGGGCCTTGGTTTTCACTGAATATAAAAACACATTTTTTATTCTTGACCCCTTTCAAAAAGAAAGTCTTGACAGATTTAAGGGAGAAAGGGACAGTGTTATAGCAAGCTATGCTTTTGGGGAAAACAGGATAAACAGACCTCTTTTTGCCTTCAACAGGGACGAGTACAAGAGCTTTATTTAGTTTTTTATTTTCTTTCCTTACTTTTTCTCTATGCTTACAAACCTCTCACTATGCTATCTAAAAAAAGAACTCTCTTTTCTTGAGGGATCATACTTCCAGAAAATTCAAGTCCTTTT
>JAFCFF010000041.1 GCA_017608775.1 Candidatus Iainarchaeum sp.
ATGTTTGTGGTTATTGGAAACGGTAACTTCGCTGCAAAGCAGGCTCTTTGGTTAAGACAAATCTCGGAGAATGTTATAATAATAGCAAACTCTAAAAAAAACGAAATGTCCAAGGAGTTGGAAAAAAGCTTGGAGGAAAAAAAAGTTCCAATAATCTTTGAAAAAATTTCTGGTTTTTCAGGTTCAAAAAACCTTGAGAAAGTCATAACCGAAAACGGAGAATATAAAACAAAAGCTGCGTTTCTCTCTCTTGGAAATATCTCTGCTCTTAGCCTTGCCCTGGACTTAGGTCTTGTGCATGATAAAACATACATAAAGGTAGATCCTCTTCAAAAAACATCTTTGGAGGGAGTTTTTGCCCTTGGCAGATGCACCGGAACAGAGGAAGGGAGCCTTATAATTGCAGAAGGAGCAAAAGCAGCAAATACATGTCTTTTGTTTTTGGAAAAACTTTGAGTGGGTTTTACCAGTTAAGCTTTTTTCTGTAAAAATTTTTTTATATAACTTTCTGAAAGGTCCAGAAAAAAATCAAGATTTCTTTCAGTTATTCTTTTTCTGTTTAAAATAAGAGACATTGAGGCCCCTAGGTTTTCAAGTCCGCTGATATTTTTTATTCTGTTTTCAATTTCTTTGTTTGCTTTTACCATCCTAACAACATCCTCTCTTGTTAGACCTGTCTCCAGGTCCTTGTAGGCTGTGTAAGCCCTAAAGAGAAGCCTAGCAAAGTCTCTTTTTAGGAGACCAAGGGAAAGCTTTCCTCCTTTTTTAAGAGACAAGTAAATAAACGCAAGAAGGGAATTTCTTGGCAAGACCAAGTAGTTCTCAAGAATTTTTGTAAACCTCTTTTTGTCAACGCTTTCCATGATTTTAAAAAGAAGATAGAAATTTATTTCCTTCCCCTCAAGCAGGGAAAACCTTATCCTATCAAGTGTTTTTTCGGAAAAAAGACCCAGCTTTATGAAACCTATAAACGCTCTTAAATTTTCCATTTCTTTTTTTCTTTCACCAAGCAGGCCTATAATGTCCTCAATGGCTTGTAACCTCTCCTTGTTTTTTCCCTTGGTTATGTTTTCATAGGTTTTTGATAGTTTTCCAGAGGCAAAGTCATCAAGAAAAAACGGAAAATGCTCTCTTAGCAATGAAAAGAAGTAGATTAGAAAGGGAAGCTCTGTGTCTATTTTTTTCAGCTTTAGGGAATCTAAGTTTTTCCTTAGGGTTTTTTTGTTTAGATTATAGTCTGAACAGGTGTTTTCCAAGACAACTATTGTTTTTTTGAGAAAATCCTTTTGTGAGAGTAGCAGGTTTATTGTGTTTTGCAGCTTTGCCTTATTTCTTTTTCTTTTTAGCTCGTCAAAAAATCTCTCTATCCTTGCGTCAAGCTGCTTTATAATTTTGATATCCTGAGAAACCATGTCTAAATAAGGTCTTTTTCCTTTAAATTTTTTCTTTTTTCATTTTATACACAAAGAAATAATCTTTTATTCTTATTTTTCTTTTTATTTTAAATGTGTTTACTTTATAAATTAAGAGTTGTTTTTCTTGCTGTTATTTTCCTTGTTGTTTTTATTGTTTTTTCGGGTTTTGTTTTTGCTGATAACACGGTTCAGGATGTAACTCCGTGGGTTGACACAAATGCAACGACCTCATATGACATCAACTGGGGAACGATTTCTGGTTTTACGGATGGAAATGTGGGTTCAGCTCAGTTTGCTGTTTTTTATCAGTATCAATACGGAGACAACAACTTTGAACATGTTGAGGGCTCTTTGGACTTAAATGTAGAAGTAGTTCTTAGCCAAAGCTCCCTTGAGGTTCATGACTTGGCAGCAGATGGCTCTTATGTTTATGTTTTACTTTCTGACGGTGCAGGGAATGCAAAAATTTACAAAACAGACGTTTCCCTTACCCTTTCAACTTTTGTTAAGGAGTTTACCCTAACAAACCCGGAAAGGCTCTTGATAGATACAAGCGCTGGGAAGCTCTATGCTAAGGGAGACAACAAAATTGTTAAGATGGATTCCTCTTCCGGCAACATCGACACCAACTACACAACAAGCGACATAATAAACGAGGTGGATATTGACAACAACACAATATATCTTCAAGAAGACGACTACAACATAATTGCCCTGGACTTTGATCTTAATGTTGTTGACTTCAACGCAGATATGGTAACCCAGGGCTTCACGGATCTAGATGCAAACCATTCTGATTATCTTTATGCTCATGTCAACGACTTTGTTCAGCCAGTACTTGTCAGGATTGACAAGGGTTTGAGCGACTATAACTCTGTTCCTGTTGGAAACCACTGGAAATGGTTTTCCTACAGCCCAGAGGATAATTGCATATATGGGATATCGGACATAGGAAAAATAATTATAAAGTTTGATGAGAATCTTAATTTTGCAGAAACTACTTTTATAGACCTTTTTGGAACTCCGTTTTCTGATTTGACAATAAACCCAATAGATTCAAATTTCATGTATTATATTGAGGAAAAGGCAGCTGGAGAAGGCTTTGGTTCTGGGGAAGAGGGTGCTGGGAACGGAAGGGTCGTAAAGTTAAACAGAACAACTATGAAACAAGCGGATTTTTCAGATTTTACCTGTGCAAACACAGCAAGAACAATTGTTATTCAGAATATTGGGCTCTTTAATTTTGGGTTTTGTGCTTATAAAGGCACAAACCAAACAACCCTAAAAAGATTTCACTTACATAACGGAGCAACAAGAGACTCTGCCAGTTGTTCTCCACCAGATCTCAACTGTAGCTGGACATGGAGTGATTTGCAGGATTACTCCCCAGGATATTATTTAACAAGGGCTATATCTGAGGCAGGAGATTACGATGACAGCGATGCCAACCTCTATATTCAAAGCGATACCTGGCCAAGAATGGAAATAACAAACCCAAAGGGAGGAGACATAATCACAAAAAACAATGACTTGAACATAGTTTTTACTTGGAGCAATGAACAGCCCTTGGGAGATGGAAACGCGTTAATTTTTTTTAACCAAGATGGAACAAACTCAGGAACAGAAGTAATAATAGACACTGACTTGCTTGTTGACGATAACATCACATGTGGACAATTTACTCCACAGGGGGATGTTGTTTTTACAAGGGAGTGTTTCTATGTATGGCCTGCCTCTGATCTTCAGGGCTTAAGCGATGGAGAATAT
>JAFCFF010000006.1 GCA_017608775.1 Candidatus Iainarchaeum sp.
TTTTTATCTTCAATAGCATCTTTTATCGCTTTCTGATGGGCGTTTAGACGAGCTCCACCGCTTTTAACCTCAATAAAATTAATTGATTCAATTTTATTTTTTGTAAGCCCATTAAAAGCTATGATATCTATTGGGTCGCTCAGAAATCTACAATCAGGAAGTTCCAATCCAAAATCTTTCATTGTTGGAAGGACTTTTTCTAGATTTTTTCCTACGTTAATTGCCTTTGTAGTAATTTGAGCTTTATTTGTAGCCAATCGTTTTCTCTTTTTTAGTTCATTTTCCCTTTTTTTTAGAACCATCTCAAGCGCTTTTTGGGTTTCTATAAGTTCAGGAGGAGCTGGTTTGGTTCCATCAAAAAGAATTGCGTCAGAAAGTTTGAATTCCCTACCACAATTACATTTTGCATATAAATTTTCGGATTTAAGAATTTTTATTAAATGGTCAATATTCATTGGTTCTCCCCGTTATCTATTATTTCAATTAATTATTATAACATTAGGTATAAATATTGTGTTTTTATAGAATTACATTAAGATTTAGAGAAAAACCAAAATCAAAATTATTTTCCGGAACTAAGAAGAACAACATTCTGGAATATGGATGGTGTTGCGGCTGGTTCGTAGTTGAAGTAAAAGACATGTCCCAGGCCAAGTTTTTTGTGAGCTACCCCAACAAAGTTGTCTCCTGTTCCCTCAACCTCAACAAACGCCAGCTCCTCTGATCCCTTTTCTAGGTTTTGAATTGGGAGAACTGTTAGGCTTAGTGGCGGCATCGTGTCAAGGGCAGGAACCTGTTCAACTCCTTTGGTGTAAATATTTTCTTTGATGATCCTTATCCTTGCGTTTATTGGAACCTCCCTTAGGCATGGGCTCTGGTCTGTAAACGGCTCACATGAGACAGGCATTATATCTTGTCTAAAGGTTGCCTTCCATCCAACAGTTCCTGCATGTCCCAAACTTCTTGTTGCCAGGTCATAGCTAAAAACTCCTGAGTTCTTAACAACGATCAGTGTCTTTCCCTTTTTAACATTTGAAACAATAGCGTCTGCCAAGTCCCTTGGCAGTCTCTTGTCCTGAACCTGATAAAGAAGATAAACCCTGTACTTTGAGATTTTCTTGTCTGCGTTTCTCAAAAATTCCTGGGTTTGTGGTTTTAGGATGTAGCTAAACTCTGGATATCCCTGAGCCCTGAAACCCTTTATGATCTCCAGGGTGTTTGGGTCTGGGTCTCCTATAACAATCATCTCAGCAGCAGTCCCTCTTAATGCAGAGAAGTAAAAAATACCTATAACCAATATAACCAAAATAGCAAATATGATGATTTCAGTTTTGTTAAAGGCCACTAGGTTTCACCTTTTTCCAATTAATAACTTAAGATTATTTCTATTTAAATGTTTTTCTTTTTGCAAGTTTGTTTAAAAAACAGAGAAAAATAAATAAAAAACTAAAACTTTTGTTTTGTCTTATTCCATGTCCTCTGGCTTGAATTCTCCCTTGGGTTTTGAGCCAGAAGCAGCTATGTAGTCGTCAATTCTCAGAATCATCTCTGTGACCTCAGATGCGGAGGATATTGCCTGTTTCTTTATTCTCAACGGCTCAATAATTCTTTTTTTGTATATGTCTCCTGTCCTTGCACCGAGTACGTCTACCCCGTAATAAAGGCCATCCTTATCTTTGTGTTTTGCCTTTAGGGCAACCAGGGTGTCAATTGCGTCTAAGCCAGCAGACTCAGCAAGGGTTTTTGGTACAACTTGTAGGGCATTTGAAAATGCCTGAATTGCAAGCTGCTCCCTTCCGCTTATTGTTCTTGCATAGCTCTCTAGTCTTAGGGAAAGCTCTGTTTCTATGCTACCCCCACCAACAACTATTTTTTGGTCCTCTATTGTGGCTGCAAGAGTTCCAAGTGCATCGATAACTGCTCTTTCTGCCTCGTCAAGGATGTGTTCTGTTGTACCCCTAACAAGAATCGTAACTGCCTTTGGGTTTTTACATCCCTCGACAAAGACCATTGCATCACCAGCAACCTTTTTCTCATAGACATTATTTGCATATCCAAGGTCTGTTTTCTTTAGGTCTATAAGCCTAGAAACAATCCTTGCGTTTGTTGCCTTTGCCATCTTTTCAAGGTCGCTTCTTTTTACTCTTCTTACCGCAAAGATCTTTTCCTCTGACAGAAAGTGCTGTGCTAGATCATCAATTCCCTTTTGACAGAAGACAACGTTTGCTCCGGCTTTTTTTATTTTTTCAACCATCTGCTTTAGCATTTCTTCCTCCTTCTCTATGAAAGATTCAAGCTGTTCAGGAGAAGTTATCTCTATCTTTGCATCTGTCTCCGGTTCTTTTATCTCCAGGGCGGAATCAAGAAGAAGTATGTTTGCGTTTTTAACTTCCCTTGGCATTGAGCTGTTGACTCTTTCCTTGTCAATAACAATGCCGTTTATCAGCTTTGTGTCTGAAAGGCTTGCACCTGATTTTTTCTCAACCTTTATGTTGTCTGTGTCAACAACTCTTTTATTTCCGCTTATTTCAACAATCTGGAGCATTGCGTCAACAACAAGATCAGCTAGCTCTTCCCTTGCCTCTGCGCTTTTTCCTGTCATTGTTGTGTATGCTATCTCTCTAAGCACCTTCTTGTCAAGCGGGTTTACTTTTATCCCGGCTTTATCTAAAATTTCGTTTGCTTTTTTTGCGGCAAGGCGATAACCATTGATAATTATTGTTGGGTGAATATTCTCATCAAGGAGTTTTTCAGCCTCCTTGAGTAGTTCCCCGGCCAAAATCACCGCGGTTGTTGTTCCATCACCAACAGCGTCGTCCAGTGTCTTTGCAACATCTACCATCATCTTTCCTGCAGGATGAGGAATGTTCATTTCCTTCAATATTGTTGCTCCGTCATTTGTTATTGTTATGTCCCCCAACTCGTCGACAAGCATCTTGTCCATTCCCTTTGGGCCTAGAGTTGTCTTAACAGCCTGAGCAACGAGCTTTGCAACTATAATATTATATTTTCTTGCTTCTATTCCTTTTACTCTTTCTGCACCTTCAGGAAGAAAGCTTGGACGTTCCTTATTGGTCATTTTTAAATCACCTCACAAACAAAAATATAAAGTTCTTTTTCTCCAACAAATTTTTTCATTAAAACACCTAAAAAGAGTTTTTTCATTCTTTTAAAAAAAGATTTAGGGAAAAGGTATTTAAAACCTTTTTTTTGTAAATGGGTTGAGGCTTTTTAGGTCAAGGTTTTTTAGGATGTTAAGCTTGTCCCTTGGCAGGTAGAAGTAAGCCAGAACTCCAAGAAGCCCGAGTATCACTATTACTAATATTGTGTTTAAGATCGATATCTTTCCCCTTGTTTTTACCGTTGGAAGCGTTGAGTCCAAAATAGCCTTGTCCCTTGAGGCGTCTTTTATGGCATACTTAACCTCAAATTTTTCTCCTTTTTTAAGCCTGAAGTTCCATAGAACAACCGGGTCTTTTTTTATTGTTTTTGGGGTTTTTGAGAACACAAGATCAGAAATGTTTTCAGCAATTTCCTTCTTAATTTCCTCTCTCATGGAAAAGCTTTTTTCCTTGCCCTTGAAATTACTTACTGATAGGTAATAAACAACTCTTTTTTGTCCCTCCACACTATAGAGTTTTGCTCTCTTTTCAACTAAATATTCTTTTTTTGTGTCTTTTGTGGTTTTGAAATCAAGAAGTTCTGCGTTAAGCAGAGTTAGGTCCTTTATTCTCTCTTCCAACAACTTAACTTTGTCCCTCAAGGCTCCCTCTTTTTTTTCCTTGTAAAGTTTTTCTGCCTCGTTTAGGTTTTTTTCTATGTTAGAGATTTCAGGAGTTTTTTGAATTGTGACTGCTGTAGCCTCCTCACGCTCTGTTCTTAACTCATCGATTTTTTTCTTTAAGAGCGCTAACTCCATCTCCAGTGCAAAGCCCGGATATTTGTTTTCAAAAAAAATCTCTTTTTTTGCCTTGTTGTTTGAGAAGTCCATTGCCTCTATGGAAAGGATGTGTCTTCCACCAGAAATTGTGTTTAAATCTATATCAACAACCCTGGAAAACTGCTTGTCAGCATTCAACTCATAGCTTTTGTGCATGTTGTTGTCCATAAATAAACTCACTAGCTTCAGGCCAGACTCATTGTCATAGGCTTCTAGGCTAAGGGAAATTGTTCTTGCCTCCTTCTGCTCAGAGGAAATGTTTTGGTCTGCGTTGTTGTCCGTAAACACAAAAGACTCAAAGTTCTTGAAAACATAGTTTAAATCAACGCTTGGGTTTATCTCATCATAAGCAAACTTCTCTGTTTTTTTACATGTGTTTCCCAAGCCATCAACAGCCTCAAAATAGACATCCCATTCTTTTTTTTCTGTCAAGAGATGTGAGAAGGTTTTTCCTGTCTCCTCAGAAAATATTGTTTTGTTGTCTACTTTTAACAAGGCGTTTTTCAAAAGTTCAGAGGCATTTATTCTTAAGTCTAGCTCTCCATCTCCTCTTTCAATGTTAAATGAAATCCTTGCCCTACAGTACTTGTAAAGGTTTATTCCTGTGGGTTCGCTTTTACTTGCATTATCCGCAAAATCAGCTGCCTCAACAAAATAACTAACAAAAACCCTGTTTTTGTTGATTTTCTCTAGGTTAGCTGAAAGGTCGTCAACATAATAGTTGGTTTGTGTTGTTGCTCTAATGGTAAAATCTTTTTCTCCCTCAATCTTCCTGTAAATTTTATATTTTTTAATACCTGAACCCAGGTCATAACTTGGATTCCAAAAAAGCTTTACTTTTTTTCCCTCCTCAACAACGGCTGTTAACCCAGCTACCTCTAATGGCGCTTCCCTGTCGATAAGAATCGCGGTACTTATTCTTTTTTTGTGGTTTGCGCTACCAAATATAAAGTCAAGAATGTGTTTTCCGTCTTCCATGTCCTTGGAAAAATAAAGATTGTATTTTTTGAACCCCTCCCCCAAATCTTGGGAGTTAAAGCTACAAACATCGTCGTCACAGGATTTTTCCTTACACTCTTCCCCAACACCTCTTAAACAATAGTCTATCGAAATATCAAAGTCTGAGATAACGTTTCCTTTTATATTTGCTGCTCCCTGAGAACTCCATAAGCCTGTGTGAGAGGATTCCTTTGTTAGGATTTCCCCAAAAAGATAACGAACCTGAAAGCTAGTCTGTCTCTCTAGGACTTCCTCATCCTTGTAAAGCCTGACGTTTAGTGTGTGTGTTCCGCTTTCTAATATATCCACAGGTATTGTAACCCTGAAGTCCTTTGATGGTGGAACAACAATCTCCTTGTCTTGCTCAAAATCATCAAACCAATACTCGAGTTTTTCTGCCTGCTCGTCACTAACAACCCTTAGATCAAAATAAGCATTTGGGTTAAAGACCTGGTTTTTTGACAGGGCTATATTCATGTTCATGGCAAAGGAACTGCCTGAGAGAAACAAGAAGGCTAAAACAAAAAACACCAGGAGGATAAACCCTTGTTTTGTTTCCATCTTAGAATTAAAAAGTTAAGCACCTATTAAAACTTTACGATTTTAAAGCTTTGTTTCTTTATTTTTTAAATCGTTGGTGGTTCAATGGGAAGAAGTTACTGTGGAGAGCTAAGAAGAAAAGATTTGGGAAGAGAAGTTTCGGTTTATGGCTGGGTTGATGGTGTAAGACAATACGGCAAGTTGAACTTTGTTGATCTAAGGGATTGCACAGGAAAGGTCCAGATAGTCTTTGACGAGAAAATCAGGAAAGAAGGCTTGGGAAGAGAAGTTGTTCTTTTTGTTAGGGGGGAAGTTGTTGAGAGAAAAAGCAAGAACCCAAATCTAAAGACAGGGGATGTTGAAATTAAGGCAATGGATTACAAGATTTTAAACAAGACAAAAAACATGCCTTTTTACCCCCAGGACATCACAAGAGTAAGGGAGGAAACAAGGCTAAGATATCGCTATCTAGATCTAAGAAGAGAAGAGATGCAAGATACGTTTAGAACAAGGGATAAGATACTCTCCCTTATAAGAGAGTTTTTTCATAAAAAAAAGTTTGTGGAAATAGAAACCCCAACACTTGCAAAAAGCACACCAGAGGGAGCAAGGGACTTTCTTGTTCCGTCAAGACTGGAAAAATGTAACTTCTATGCCTTGCCTCAAAGCCCTCAGATTTACAAGCAGGTTTTGATGGTCGCAGGCTTCGACAAATACTTCCAAATTGTCAAGTGTTTTAGGGACGAGGATCTAAGAGCAAACAGACAGCCAGAGTTTACCCAAGTTGACCTTGAGCTCTCATTTACAACACCTGAGGAAGTTATGCTGTTAACAGAAGAACTCTTCAAGGTGCTTTGGAAGGCGTTTAAGAAAAAAGAGATAAAAGAAAAGTTTCCTGTGTTTTCATATATTGAAGCCCTGAAAAGGTTTGGGACTGACTCCCCGGATCTTAGAATTCCATTTGAGATTTCCGAGTCAAGGGAGGGAATTTACGTCGAGTATACGATTGGAAAAGAAGAGGAGAAAAGGCTTCTGGAAGAGCTGAGATTGATGAAAGACATTCAAAAAAACTTTAGTGTTTTAAGAGTTGGTGGAAAGACAAGGTTTTTGTTCAGGGAAAAGAACGAGGACAACTATAAAACTCTGGGAGTAGTAAGGGAGAGGATTGCAAAACTCGAAAACCTCGTAAAAGAGGATGAGTTTAGGTTTTGTTGGGTTAAGGAGTTTCCTATGTTTGAGTTCAACAAAGATGAGAAAAGATGGCAAACAACACACCATCCCTTTACAAAAATCAAGGGAACATGGAGTGAAAAGAAACACAAAGAGGCGATAGCAATGTCTTATGACATTGTTCTTAACGGTGAGGAACTTGGTGGGGGAAGTATAAGAAACCACGACCCAGAAGAACAAAAAAGAATTTTGAGATTTCTTGGCCTAAGCGAGAAAGAAATAAGTAAGAAATTTGGCTTTCTCTTAAATGCCTTAGAGCATGGAGCCCCTCCTCATGGTGGAATCGCCCTAGGTCTTGACAGGATAGTCATGTTCCTAACAAACAAAAAAAACATAAGAGATGTCATTGCCTTTCCAAAGACAAAGAAGGCACAGGGTTTGCTTGAGGGAAGTCCGTCCGAGATAGATAAGAAGCAGCTTAAAGATTTGGGTTTGGATTGTAAACATAAAAAATAGGTTTTTTCTAAAAATTAATGGAAAGACTTTAAAATAAAAAAATCCTTGTTAAAATATGCGTCCAACAAGGATAGAACGCTTTATTCTCAACTCCAGCGCTTTGAAAAATTTTAAAAAAGAGGAAAGAACCTTCATAGATGAAACGGTTGAGTTCAGGGATGATGAAAGCTTTGAAAATATTGTGATAGAGCTTATGCACGAGGCATACAAGGAAAAGGACTTAGAAAACCTGAACTTTATTTTCAACAACCTACCAAGCAGAACAAAGAAAAAAGTTTATCGTTTTTACAAGGAAAGTGAGGAGCTAATCAACACCTATAAGGATTTTGAGGAAAGGCTTAACAGAGACCATATTTACAACGTAAAACAAGACTTTGAGAAGCTACCCTATAACGAGAGAGAGCTACTGAGAGGGGACTTTGATGGGCTTATCGGGAACAAGAAAAAAGAGTTTATGCAGGACTGGAGATTTTTTTTGCAAACAGTAAAGGGAATTCTCTCTCCACTAAAGAGAAAACATACAAGAGAGTTCATAAGAAGAAAAAACCTGGACAGTTTTTCACTTGATTTTTTGGATAAGGAAGTAAGGACAAAAATCCTTTATGAGGCAAAACAGTATAGAAACAGACTGATGAATTTCTAACGAATTTCTAACGTTTTTCACCGGCTTTTTTTGGGTTTGATTTTGTTTTTTCCTCGACAACATGAATACAGTTTACAGGACAAGCCATCTCTGCTTGTTTATTTATGTCAAAATCTTTCTTGCTTTCTATTTTGTTTTTTAGGAGAGTTGCCTTGTTGTCACTGCTCATTCTCCAAAACTCAGGAGCCAAGGCAACACAGGCACCACAACCTATGCATTTTTTTCTTTCATGAAGTATTTTTGCCTCCACGGAAATCACTCGCTAAGCTTTTGATCTATAACTTGCTGGAATACCTCATAGGGCTGGGCACCAGGAACTAAAACATCATTTATAACAAAGCTTGGTGTACCGGTTGCGCCTATAAAAGCAGCTTGATCATATTCTTTCTCAACCTCTTCAAAATACTTTCCAGAACTAAGGCATTCCTCAAACTCTTTCTTCTCTAAACCAAGTTCCTCAGCATAATCCAAAAACTTTTTCGTACCTTGGAGCGACCATTCTGTTTGCTTTATAAAAAGTATGTCATGATATTCCCAAAACCTCCCCTGATCTTGAGCACACAAAGAGGCCTCTGCTGCCTTCCTGGCATATTGATGAATAGAGCTTAATGGGAACTGCTTGAAAACATAGTAGACCTTTCCTGTTTCTATGTAGTTCTTTTTGATTAACTCAAAAGTCTCGTCGTAAAACTTTTTACAGAAAGGACACTGAAAGTCATCGTAGTCTAGGATAACAACCCTTGCGTTTTTGTTTCCCATGCCTGGGTCGTTGTCCTCAACAAAGTCTGTTGCCGTTGGATTTTCTGCCCTAGTTTTTTCTCCTTGTTCTACAACCGCAGTAGCTTTTCCAGAGCTAGTTAGTCCGGCAAAGTAGGCGATTCCTATAATCACAATCAAGCCAAGAACTATGGTTGTAACCATCCATGGATTGACCTCTATTTCTATTTTTTTCTTTTTTTTCATCCAAAAAACCGTTTAAGCATAAGTTGTCTAAAGTATTTAAGAACTATTTAGAAAACATTAAAAAGACTATTTTTTTAAACTTTAAACTCTTTTTTTTTGAATGGAACTAGCAACAACATTTCTTTTTTTGGGGGGGGTTCTTCTTATTGGCTTTTTTGCAGACTTGTTTTTTGCAAAAACAAGAATTCCAGACTCCCTAATTTTAATAGCAATGGGTTTTTTGATAGGACCTGTCCTCAACCTCATAAACCAAGAGATATTTATAGGCCTTGCACCGTTTTTTTCAATACTCGCGCTTATCATAATCATATTTGAAAACGGCTTTAACCTAAATCTAAAACAAGTTGTTGAAAACTTTGGGCTTTCCCTTAATTTTTCCCTTATAGGCTTTGTTTTCTCAGCTGTCCTAATAAGCCTAGCCCTGATATTTTTGTTCAAGATGCAGGTCATTTCTGGAATTTACCTTGGGGCGATTATATCTGGAACAACAACCCTGACTGTTTACCATCTTGTAAAAAACCTGAGAATAGAACAAAAACTAAAAAACATGCTTTGGTCTGAATCTATGATAAACAGCCTTTTGATAATAACAATTGCAGTTGTTATACTGCAGATATTTAGACAGGGAACTTTTACCTTTAACATTGCCCTAAGCGGCCTTATCTATAGCATAGCTGTTGCTTTTTTCTTTGGTGTTGTTTTCTCTGTTGTATGGTTCTATCTCTTCAACAGGTTTTTAAGGGCAAACAGGCTTAACTATGTCTTCACGCTTGCCTGTGTTTTTGTTCTTTTTAGCCTGAGCGAGGTTTTTCAGGGTAATGGGATATTTGCGGTTCTTTTCTTTAGTGTTGTACTTGCAAACCTAACAAAGATATTCAGAAAGCTAAAGTTCAAGGTTCCTGGCTACAAGGAAAGAGAAACAGCGGAAAGCATTGACTTTATAAGAGATATTCATGAGGCAATAACTTTTTTCATAAGAGTTTTCTTTTTTGTTTTCCTGGGAATGGTCTTTTCACTAAAAAGCCTAAATCAGACAACAATCCTTATCTCCCTAACGATTCTTGTGCTTTTATTTGGAACTAGGTTCTTGGCTGCTATTATAACAAACAAAATATACAGAGGAGCCTTCTCAAGATATATATCATATATCGCCCTTACCTTCCCAAAAGGACTGGAGGCAATTGTCCTTGCTGTTTTGCCATTGCAATATGGGCTTGACATTCCCTTTATCAAGGAAATCATACTTATAGTCATCTTTGTAACAACAATTATATCGATAGCAGGAACTTTTTATGGAGCAAGGAGGTTTGGCGTTCTTGATACTGAAACAAAAAGACAGGTTAAGAAAAAAGAAGAAATTCCCAAGAGAAGTAAAAAAACTAAAAAAGAAATAAAAACCAGGGAAATACCAGAGAGCAAGGAATAGCAGATGCGTTTCATATATTTTATTTCTTCCTTGAAAAAAATTAATTCGAAAAGCTAACTTTTGTTTTTTTTGGGATAAAAAAACATCAAAAAAACAAACCAAATAAATTTAAACAGGATTTGTTATTCTATAAACACGTGGAAAGAACAAGACTAAGGACTGTTGGAAACCCCTATGAAAAAAGAGGTATTAAAACAAACCTAAACTCAAAAATCCTAAGGTGTTTTTTGGGTTTTATGGTTAAAAAGAATAAAAAATAGGTTTTTTTGTGTTTTTGTGATTAAATGGGTTAGAGATCTTAAGGCCTTCTTTTTTTTATGGAAGGCTTGGTTAAAAAATGAAACCAAAACCTTAAAAGGAAAAAAGAAAAGAGTTTTAGTGCCTCAAGCTTTTTGAGGGGGTTGGATGATAAAAAAAATATCCAAAAGAGACGGCACCATCGTTCAGTTTGAGAAGAAGAAGATAAAAAACGCAATCATAAAGGCCATGATGGCAGTTGAGGAAAAGAATGCTGAGGAAAAGGCAGAGAGAGTAACAGAAAGGGTTGTTGAGAGGGTTGAGAAGAAGGTCAGGGAAGAAAGAGAGAGGGACTGGCTTGCAAATCCTTTGAATGTTGAGGAAATCCAGGACATTGTGGAGGAAAGCCTTATTCTAGAGGACTTTGCTAAGGTTGCCAAGGCCTATATACTTTACAGACAAAAGAGAGCAGAGATAAGAGAGCTTCAGAAGGAAATCCTAAACGGAAGGACAACAAGGATGAAATCCCTGTCCATAAATGCCCTAAGAGTCCTGGCAGGAAGATATCTACAGAAAGACTATCATGGAAAGGTTATCGAGACACCTGAGGAGATGTTTGAGAGGGTTGCAAGAGTCTTGGCAGAGGTTGAGAGGGTCTATGGGAGAACTGAGAGAGAAATAAAGAAATTTTATAACAACTTCAGGGAAATAATGATAAATTTAGAGTTCCTGCCTGGCGGAAGAACCCTGACAAACGCAGGAGCAAGCACAAAACTAGTCTCAAACTGCATTGTTCTTCACATGGAGGACTCGATGGAGGGAATATTTGATACCCTAAAAGACGCTGCACTCCTTCAGCAGGCTGGTTCAGGACTAGGATTTCCATTTCATCTTTTAAGGCCTGCTGGTTCCTTGGCAAGATCAAGTCACGGAGTTGCGTCTGGTCCAGTAAGCTTTATGAAAACCTATGATGCTGCCTTTGGAACAATAAAACAGCAAGGCAGGCATGGAGCAAACATGGCTGTTATGAGCGTCAAGCACCCGGACATTCTAGAGTTTATATGGGCAAAGGAAAAAGAAGGGGTCTTGAAAAACTTCAATATCTCTGTTGGGCTGACAGATGACTTTATGAGGGCGGTTGTTGAGGACAGCAAGGAACCATGGCTTTGTGAGTTCAGGGGGATAAAGATGAAGCCAAGAAGAATAACAAGAGATGTTTATGAAACAATCCTTGAGATAAAAGAGGAAACAATGACAGCAAGAGAGATCATGGAAGAAATTGTTAGGGCTGCCTGGAATAACGGAGAGCCAGGAGTTGTTTTTCTGGATACAGTAAACAAAAAAGACGTTCTTCCATATCTGGGAAGAATAGAGGCATGTAACCCATGCGGAGAACAGTTTTTACATGATGGAGATGTCTGCAACTTAGGGAGCATAAATCTGGAGAAGTTTGTGAAAAACAAGGAAGTTGACTGGGAAAGACTCAGGTTTGTTGTTGAAAACGCAACAAGAATGTTAGATAACGTTGTAGAGATAAGCGACTTTCCTGTTAAAAAAGTCCAGGACATGGCAAGAGCAAATAGGAGAATAGGTCTTGGAGTTATGGGGTTTGCAGATATGCTTATTCTTCTTGGAATTCCCTACAACAGCAAAGAGGGAAGGAAAAAAGCAGAAGAGGTAATGGGATTTATACAAAAGACAGCACACAACTACTCGGTTATGCTGGCCGAGGAGAAAGGCGTGTTTCCAAACTGGCACAAAAGCATTTGGAGAGAAAAAAATATAAAAAGAAGAAATGCCGCCCTGACAACAATAGCACCAACAGGTACAATTTCCATGATATGTGATGTCTCAAGCGGCATTGAGCCATACTTTGCCTTGGTCTATGAAAAAAGAGAGGTTATGGGAAAGGAGTCTATGTATTATGTCAACAAACACCTGGAAAAAATACTAAGAGAAAGAGGGCTTTACAGGGAGGAAGTGATGAGAAAGATTGTTGAGAAAGGAAGTCTGTATGGAATAGACGAGATACCAAAGGATTTGAAAGAGATTTTTGCTGTTTCCCTGGATATAAAGCCAGAGGACCATGTATTGATGCAGGCTGCGTTTCAAAAACATGTTGAGAACAGCATCTCAAAGACAATAAACTTTCCTTATGGAGCAGGTCAGGACGATGTTTACAAGGCATATGTCCTTGCATGGCAAGAGGGCTGTAAGGGGTTGACAGTATACAGGTCTGGAAGCAGACAGGTTGAGGTCCTAAAGCTTGTAAAGGAAGAGAAAAAAACCAAGGAGAATAAAAAAACAGAAACAAAAACAATTTACCAAAACGGAAAAGAGGCCCTCCAAATTCTAGGTAAAAAAGAAATAAATGGGCTTAAGGAATGTCCTGAGTGTGGCTCAAGATCTATAGTCAAGGGAGAGGGCTGCTTTACTTGTAAGGACTGTGGCTTTAGTATCTGTAGTTTTTAAACAAATCTAGGTAGGTTGTTTGAAGGAATTAATATATTTACAATAATTTTCCTTTAAAACCTCTCTTACAAAAAGAGTTGCATAACTTCCCCTTGGCAGCTCAAAATCCAAAACAAGTGAGGGTTTTTTGTTTTTTTCATTGTTTTTTTCGGTTTTTTTAATTTTCAGGTTTAGGGGAAAAACCAGGGCAGGCCTCTCAAGCTTGTTTGCAGTTAACCTAAGCTTGTCAACCCTTATGCTTTCAACAAAAATCCTCTCTTTTTTCAAGTCTTTTTTACTAAACTCTTTTCTCTGTATTGTTTCGTTTAGTTTTTTGTTCCATAAAAAACTTTGGTAGGCGTGAAGATAAAAAACAAGGAGCCATTTTGGAAGAACATCCAGTTTCTTGGTTTCCAGCAGTTTTTTTCTTGTTTTTTTACCTATGTTTGTCTCAAGTATCAGGGAAACCGCCTCCCCAAACTTGTTTTTTGCTATTTTTTCCCCTATAAGATGGTTTGTTAAAAACGGAAAACCAAATCTCTGAAAGTCAAAGTAGTTGTACACTCCTTTTCTCAACTCCTTTGTTAAATCTAAAATCGTTTTTTCAAGATCTTTTCCCTCAACATTTCTGAGATAGATTTTTATTGAAAACCTATTTCGAAGAACATCCCCGAGCCTTAGGGCTCTCTTGACAAAGCCAACCCTGCTAACCATTAGCGTTTTTTCACTAAAGTTTTTTATTCTTGCCTTGGTTTTCCTGTCCAGGCCTTTTAAGGAAACACTGAAAAACTGAGTTGTTTCAGCAAACTTATCTTTTTTCCCTGCATAGGAAAGTCTTTTTCCTGAAATCCCATATTTCCTTGATATTATCTTAACAACCTCGTCTGTGGAGTGATTTTTTTTCCATACTCTTATAAGAACATAATTGCCTTTTTCTATGGTCTTTGGTCCTATAAACTCCGTAACAACAAAGTCCTCTGGCCTTTCCTTGAAACTACCGTCTAGGGCCTTTGTGTTTGTTGAGTAAAAGTCAAGTCCCAAATCTCTGCACATGAAAATCAGTGTTCCTGGGTTAATAAATTCTTGTTAAAAACATAACCGCGACAACAATAGCCAGAGTTATAAAAATAATTGCCTGGGGACTTAGCTTTATAAGGGCCTCTCCCTCCTTAAACCGCATTATTCCCAAAACAGATGAGGGTTGTTCAATCTTTGTTTTTCTTAGCTTTACCATAGTTAAGCAATGTTAAAAAGTCTTTAAAAAACATTGTTTCTTTTTCTTTCTGAATGCCAATAAGCAAAAAAATTTTTAGTGAGATAACACATGTGGTCCTTCTTGTGCTTCTTCTTTTTATCCTTCTTTTTATATTGACTTGGACAAACATAATTCCATGTAAAAACATTCCTGGCTGGTGTCCGATATTCTATAGTCTGAAAGGCGCCCCAAGTATTGTTATTGTTTATGGTAGCTCTGGGCTCGGAGATCCAGACGCTCTTTTATCCCTCCTAAACAACAGAGATGTTATTCCAAGAAGGTTTGGGGGATTGATAAACAAGATGCAGCTAAGTCTTATAAGCCCCCAGGCCCTGAAAAAATACGATGTTGTTATCGTAACAAGGGCTAAAAAAATAAGAACAGAGCAGCTGAAGATACTTCGGGACTATGTGCTAAAAAACCCAAGACAGGGAAGGCTGATATGGACAGGGGATGCAGGGACTGAGCTAGGGCCAAGGGATGAGATATACAAAGAGGTAAGAAGAGAGTTTAGCAAGTTTGACCTAAACTATGTCTTGGTTGAGGAAAAAAACCCAAGCCCCTTATCAAGAAAAACACAAGATGGGGAAATAGTTGCGTTTGACAAGGATGTCTTAGGTGTTAAATTTGTTTATTCAGAGGATTATGAAAGCCCAAAAAGCATAGGAACATACAAAACAGTTATAAAAAACAGCTACACAAGGGGAATAAGAGAGGGATTAAACATTTACAGCACTGGCTTTGCGGTGAACAAGCCATATACTTACGCAAGTAAGATAGCTGTGTTAAAGGCAGTTCCAAAGATAAACAAGGAAAAGTTTGATGAGGATGTTGTTCCACTCATAACAAGCAACTTAAACGGAAAGGTTATATACTATGCAATACCCCCAGAGTTGATAGAAAATGAGGAGGGGAAAACAATAAGTGTATTTATTCTAAATCTTTACGAGGGAGTTTTGGGAATTTGAGCAAGTCACAATTTTTTTTGAATATGTGTTAGATATTTTTTATCTTTTGAACGCAAGTATTTGAAAAAGAAATCCACGACCAGTTGACATTCTCTTCTTATTTTTTGTTTATGATTATAACTATCTTTACTGAAATCTGGCTTGATTTTGTTGTTGTAATCTCCCTTGAGTATCTTAACGTTTGTTGGTTTTTTAATTTTCTTTCCTTTTTTATATCTGTAAAAATAAGCCGAAATTAAAATTGGTTTTTCCTTTATAAAAGCAATTTCATAGCATGTTTTTGAAATCTGAAAACTTTCTTACTGGTTTGTTTGCGCTTGAACCTCTCATCAATACTAGGCTGCCCTGTTTGGAGAACCTATTTTTCACATATTCAAAAACTTGTTTTTTATTTTCAAAACCCCTCAACATCACAGAACCAATTTGAGGAAAGTTTTATATATTTAATAAGGTTTATATTCTTAATTAATTTGTATAAGTTTTAAGGTGAATAAAGTTGGCAAAAGACCTTGATGAAGACCTGGATATGCCTGAGGCAGCATCAAAATTCCCCTCACCAGCAAACATAGGAAAGGGGCTTACCTTGAGAAGAGCGCT
>JAFCFF010000007.1 GCA_017608775.1 Candidatus Iainarchaeum sp.
TTAAACATAGAAAGTGTTTTCCCATATCTACTTGGTGCAAACCTGGGTACAACATTTACAGCAATTTTGGTTGCCCTTGTCATCGGTAAGGAGGTTGGTTTGGTGGTTGCTTTTGCTCATTTTATCTTCAACATCTTTGCGATATTTCTTTTCTATCCGCTGCGTTTTATTCCAATATACCTTGCCAAGCATCTTGGATACTTTATCTCAAAATACAGAGTGTTTGCCTTTGTTTATGTTTTTGTTGTTTTTTATGTCTTGCCGTTGATGCTTATTTTTGCTTTGAGGTGAAGATATTTAAATCTTTTTATAAGAAAAGTATATTTGGGCCTATCCCAGCTAATTAGGTGTGTAGATGGAATACAACAGATATGAAAAAACAAGGCTTATCGGTGCAAGGGCATTACAGCTTTCCCTGGGTGCTCCTGCTCTAGTTAAGATAAAAAAAGGAGACACCCCATATAAGATTGCCCTGACAGAGCTGGAGAAGGGAGTGTTACCACTAGAGGTATTAAGAGAAAAACCATACAAGGGAACGTGAGAAGATGGGAACAGCTTTACCAAAGGTTTTCAAGAGGATGGCGGAGAAACTTGTTGAGGAGTTTCCTGAGGAAATTGGGGATTTTGAAAAGAACAAAAAAGTAATAGACAGAATGAATCTTCCGTTCACAAAAAAAATGAGAAATTTAATTGCAGGACAGATGGTAAGGCTTATAAAAAAGATGAAAAAAGAGAGAAAAAGTTTTGCGTGAGAGGTTTTTGGTTTTTCTAAAATTTTGAAAGAAGTCTTTTTAGTTCTAAAACATATCCTCTTCTTAACTCGTGTAGGTATCTTTCCCTGTCTTTTTTTGGTGCTCTGTCAAACATAGAGTCAAACAGCCTTGTTTCCCTTACGATCGCTGCTCTAAGTTTTTTAATATCCCTCTCGATCGGCCATCTTAGAAACTTAAGTTTATGGGCTATTTTTCCCTTAAAGGTCTTTGTTTTTTGTTTCAATCTTCCCACAAGAGTTTCAGTAAACTCTGGAATTGTATATTCTGTTGGTATTGGTAGGGCTGCTGTAAAAACCTTTAACAGACGGGTTGTTTCCTTTATGCCGTTGTAAAGAAGTTCTGGGTCTTTTTTGAAAAAAATTGAGTAATTCTCAAAAAAAACAGGTATTATTTTTTGGAGAAGTTGTTTTCTTATCTCCAACTCATGCTCCAAACCCAAAGATTCTGGTTTTCTATCACCCAGCTCAATCCTAAATCTTAGAGGTAAAAGATTTTCCTCTATCAGTGCGTCAAAAACAGCAGAGAGATTTGTTGAGAAGCGCTCCTCTGTCTCAGAGTTATTTAAAATGGGTTTTAACAAGTAAAGAACATCCCTGGCAAGCTCTTTTTTATATTCGTCCTCCTTGAAAAAATATTGTTTTTCTCTGAGAAATTCATGGAAAGTTTTGTGTTTTTCTGAGGGAGTAGATGCATGAAACTCTCTCAAAAGAGCTATTTCTTCTTTTTTTGCCCCCAGGGTTTTTGAGGACAGATTTCTGGTTCTCTCTCTATAGTTTAATTGTGGCTTTCCTCTAGGAACCATCTTAAATACGAGAGAATAGTAAGTATTAAAAATATTCACAATAAGTTATTCTGACATTTTTATTAATGTTTTTAACAATTCCTTTTTATGCAAAAAGAAGATTTCAAGAGATTTGTGAGATTTGAGGACAACACAAAACTGCCGATTTACAACTGGTTCTATTACAAAGAAGGATTTTCCAAAAACCTGGTTGAATGGGGGCTGAAAAATTTTTATAGTGGAGGAAGAGTAGTAGACCCTTTTTGTGGTGTTGGGACAACACTGCTTGTCTGTAAGGAGAGAGGAATAGATAGTCTGGGAATGGATGTTTTGCCAATTGCTGTTTTCTCCTCAAGGGTAAAAACAAGAAATTACAATATTGGAAAATTAAAAAACAAGTTAGAGGAAATCAAGAAAACCAAACCAGAGGAAATCAAAAAACCAAGAGCTGATTGGCTGAGAAAAGTTTTTTACTCCAGGACATTAAACGATTTGTGTTTCTACAAAAAACTTCTTGAGGAAGAAAAAGATGAAAAAGTAAGGGATTTTTTTATTCTTGCCCTGATAAAAGCAACTGGCATTGTTGCAAGGGTAAAGAAGGTTGGTGGAAGCCTAAGAAGAGTAAGCAAACCAAAAATGCCGGTTAGGAAAATATTTTTGCAGAAGGCAGCAAAGATGATAAAGGACCTAGAAAAAACAAGAGGAAACTTTTCAAGCAAGGAGCCAACAACAATACAAAAAGATGCAAGAAAAATAGGGGAGTTTCTTGAGAAAGAAGGGTTTTCTCTGGCAGTGTTTTCCCCCCCATATCTAAACAAAATAGAGTATACAAAAGTCTACAAGTTGGAGAATTTCCTGTTTTTCGGAAAGCAAGAGACAAAAATACGTTCCTATCTTGGAGAGGAGCCAAGACAAGTGGTTGAGCTTGAGGGAGTCTTAGAAAAATACAACAAGGAAGCAGAGATTGTCAAGGCCTATCTTAAGGACATAAATATTTTCTTTGGTGGCTTGTATAAGGTTTTAGAAAAAAAAGGAAAAGCTGTTTGTGTTGTTGGTGGTGGTTGTCTGCCAAACAAACCTTTTAACGTTGACTGTATTTTTGAGGAGATAGCAAGGAAAAACGGTTTTTCTGTTCTTAAAAACATAGCAGCAAGAACCATACTTTGTCATAGAGACAGAACAAGAAAACTTGGGAGAGTTAGGGAAAACATTCTTGTTTTTGAAAAATAGGAAAATTTTGTTGAGTTTGGTTAATTTCCCTCTTTTCCGGAGGTAACTCCCTTATATGTCAGGTGTTTTGTAAGTCCGTTATCTCTCCAAGAGGCAGAAAAATATCTTCCCTCTCCTCTCTGAAGCCATACAAGTCTGTTTACAGGACCTGCTGGATCTTTCATTATATAGTTCAGGGAAAACTCAACCAAAACTCTGTCTCCTTCTATTCTATGAACCTTAAACACGTTTTCCTTTCCGTCCCTCTCAAACTCCATTCCCTCACCAACCAAAACTTCTTTTCTTTTCTCTACCTTGGAAAAAGGTGGCTTCCAGTCCTGAACAATTGTCCTTATCTCAAACAAAGCTTTCATAAAACACCACTTTCTGGGGCTTAATCAAAAAATGTTTTTGATTTAAAAAGCTTAAGGTTAGCTTTTTTAGCTCTATTGGGGCTGGAATAAATAATCCTAACCTGGCTGTTGTTTAAAGGAAATTGTTCTTTAAAGTCTTTTGTTTTTTCTTATTTTATGTCTTTAAAGCAGGTTTTTATTGTAAATAAAGACCTAAAGATGAAGCCAGGAAAGATAGCATCACAATGCTCACATGCTGCAGTATCTTCTTTTTTAAGTATGGTAGAGAAAGATAGGAAAAAGGCAGAAAAATGGCTTAGGGAAGGACAAAAAAAAATTATTTTAAAAGCATCTTTGGAAGATATGAAAAAAGTTTATGGAAAAGCAAAGAAGCTTGGGGTTTTCTCTGATTTCATAAAAGATGCCGGGCTGACACAGGTTCCAAGAGGAAGCCTAACTGTTCTTGTTCTTGGCCCGGAGGAGGAGAAGAAAATAGATCCTTTGATAAAAGATTTTAAGCTTGTTTAAGGTCTTATTTTTTTATGAAAATAGAACCAAGGGTTTTCAGGGCAATAAGAAAAGCCGATGTTGTTTTGGAGGTAATAGACGCTCGCTTTCCTGAGGAGACAAGAAGTAAGGGTATTGAGAGGGTTCTTGGAAAGCTTGGAAAAAAACTAATTATAGTTGCAAATAAAATAGACCTAATAAGCAAGAAAAAAAGAAAGAAACTTGAAAGAGATCTAAAGAAAAAAAACAACGTTGTTTTCATATCAACAAAAAAAAGATTTGGGAGCGCACTCCTAAGAAAGGAGGTGAAAAGACTTGTTGGAGATAAAAAAGCAACAGTCTCTGTGATAGGTTTTCCAAACACAGGAAAAAGCTCTCTAATAAACATGTTAAGAGGGAAAAAAGTTGCAAGGACAAGCAGCATAGCCGGGTTTACAAGAGGGGAGCAATGGATAAAGCTTGATAGAAATATAAGACTCATAGATACCCCGGGAAACATTCCGTTCAAAACACAAAACTATGTTTTCTTGGCTTTGATTGGGGCAATAAATCCAGAGGAAGTTAACGATCCGGTAAGAGTTGCGCTGGAAATTATTGATAGATTAAAAAAAGAAAACCCGCTCTTTCTTGAAAGAGAGTTCGATGTTTCTACGGAGATGAGCGAATACAATATTTTGGAGGAGATAACAAAAAAGAGAGGCAAGTTGCTTAGGGGCGGGGAGTTAAACATAGAGGAAATGTCAAGGATAATAATCAGGAAATGGCAAGGTGGGGAAATAATTACCTAGCCAAACAACAATTACCTAGCCAAACTTTTCAAGAAAAGTCTTAAATAGAATGGCTTTTTCCAGGTTTGAAAAGGAAAAGAATTTTTTAGTTTTCTTGAGGTGTTTTGGCTCTATAAGAAAGAATTTCCCCCTTGTTTTCCATGCAACAAACGCCTTGGCCCTTGACTCTTTTTTCCACTCAAGAAGCTCTTCCATCTGTTTTTTTGTTATAAAAAGTGTTTTTGTTTTTTTTGATTTTACCTCGAAAATAAACAGCTTACCTTTTTTCGCTGCTACGATGTCTGGGGTTGGTAGAGGAAAGGTTCCTGAACCAGCTGCCCTTAAAACCTGAAATCCCTCTTTGGCAAGCATATGAAGAAGCTCTCTCTCAGCCCTTGAGCCCTTTGCCTTTGTCTTTACCATTGAAAAAAAGAGGAGAGAAAAGAAATAAAAAGAAAAATGTCTCTGTGTTTATTGAATGCTAGGCAAAAAGGGTATAGCGCTTCCGCTTATGCTAGCGGTTGCTGCGGTTGCTGCGATTGGAACCATAGCTATCATAAACGAGGTTGCCTATCCAATAGTAACAAACAAGGCCCCCCTAAACACGATGAAAGCTCTTCTTAAAACATCTCAGCTTAACCTTGGAGAGTATGTTGGGGGCAGCCTTAGATTTACAAAGGGAACCATAAACACAGGAGAGATCGGAAAAAACATAAGTTTTGAGTGTTTTTTGTGTAATGAAAAAAGAATTAAGGTGGAAAAAAACAGCATAGAAATCAAAGCAAGGGATTCCCACAAAATTTACGCTGTTACAAGGCCAAGAGTTGTTTGTGATGGCGAATGTAGAGAAGAGGGTTTGCAAACAACTTTTTTTATAGGAGAAAAGCCAGGGGAGTTTGAGTTTGTTAGCTTTGAGGTGTCCTCTGTTGATGCAGACAAAAATGTTTTTGAGGAAATAGTCTTACCGTCTGAGGGTTTGAGGATCGATGTAGGGATAAAAAACAACAGCAAAAACAAAGACAGTTTTCTTCTAACACTTGAAAAGGAGGGAAAAGAGATTTTTAACATCAAGAAAGAGCTTGGAGGAAACATGGAAGAAAAGATTATCCGGGAGTTTGTTGCTCCCTCTGTTGGAGGAGAATACTTATATACTTTGAGACTTGAGAGGAAGGGAGCTTCCTATAGGGAAATCGAGTTCAGGATAAGGGTTTTCAGCACCAAGCTTTTGAAATGTGAGAAAATAAGATTTGAGGAAACAATAGAGGAAACCGGTGCCTGTTACCTAAGAGCCATATGTGATGAATGTAGTCTTGTTTCCTTGTGCAGGAATTTATTTTATAAGGAAATGGGAGTTGTTCCTGAGGGATTTTACACATCCCCAGACACTGATTTTTTTAATAAGCATATTGTTATCGAAAAGCTTGCGATATGCCAAAGTCAGGAAGAGCTAGAGGAAGAGATTGCACAAGGTATAGCAAAGCTAAAACTTGTAGAAATAGAAATATTGCCAGAAATGGTTGCTCCTAAAGAAGAACCAAGGGAAGGAATAAGTCTGCCTGGAACTGGTGTTGGAGAGCCTGTCCCAGAGGAGCCTACCAAAGAGGAGATTGGGGAAGACATAGCAAAAACACCAAAAGTCATAACAAACAAAGTAGTGAAAATAGAAAGGCGGCCAAAGGCAGCCTGGAAAAAAAGAATTGAGAACGAAATAACAAGAGAGAAGGAAAGTGAGGAAAAAAGAAGGGAGTTTGTGGAACATTATGAGGAGTTTAAAACCGGGTTGCAAACTTTTGTTGTTGATGAGGAGAAAGAGTTTAGAATAGCAAAATTGGATAGTAGGCCTTCCCTAAAAAATAAAATCTATAAAATTGCAAGGAGGTTTAATATTGACCCTTATTTGTTTGCTGCCTTGATCTATCATGAAAGTGGATTTCAAAAAGATGTTATCTCCTCAGCTGGGGCTGTTGGCCTTGGACAGATATTGATAGATACTGCTTATGGTGCTTGTAAAACTGTTTTAACTGGGGAGCTATCTTCCGGCGAGTTGGCAAGATGGAAAAAATATTTTAAAGAGAGAAGATCAAAACCCGAGAGATTAAAAAGTTACTCAAGAGAGCTTGCGATGAAAATTGGTTTGTTTGAGGAGGAAATAAATCTTATGTGCTCTGCGATGGTTTATAGCAATTACAGAGAACGTTGTGGAGGAGACGATATCATTGGCCTTGCAGCCTATAACGCAGGTACTGCAGCAGCAGGATGTCCGAACAACCCACATGTGCCAGACTATACAGAAACAAAAAAATTTGTGAGAAACATTCCCACACTTGCAAACAGGTGGAAGCAGGAGTTTATAGAAGCTAAAAAACAGCAGGAAATAACAACCGGGAAGAGTTTTGGTTTTTTGGGAAAACCAACAACAAGATGGAAGGCAAGTAGCTGTTATGGAGAGAGAATATTACGTGGAAAAAGGGATTTTCATGATGGAATAGATTTTCCTGTTTCGGTTGGGTCGCCGGTTTATGCTATGTATGATGGGGTAGTTTACAGAACATGCGCTGGTTGGTGTGGGGGCTTTGGAAACTCAATAGCAATAAAACACTGGCATCCATCTCTTGGAACCTTCTATACCGGATATCACCATCTACAGAGAATATTGGTAAGTAAGGGACAAACAATAACAAAGGGAAGCATAATCGCAAGGTCTGGCAACACTGGCATAAGCACAGGGCCACATTTAGATATAAAAGTTTGGACAAGAGCAGACTATGTTTGGAAAAAAGACACCGGAATAAATCCTTTACCCTTGTTTTCCCCAGAAGACAGGGCAAAAATAGGTTGTTGAAAACTAGTTGTAACAAATCACCAAAAAATCCTTTTCTTTCTCTCCAACTGTTTTTTCTATTTTGTTCTTGGTTTCAATAATGTTAGAAATTTCCTTCAGAAACTGCCTTTCTCTTAAGGGAACTGCCAAAACGTAAATAAAAAACCTCTTTTTTTCCAGAAACTCCCTTAGTTTTCTCCTATCCAGCAAATTTAAAGCATCTATTGAAATTAAAACATCAAATTTTTTTCTCATAAAACTTTTATCCTTAACCAAGTTCTCAAAACTTTTCAAGATATATGAAATTTCCTTTTTTCTTGGCCTAACTCTTTTTTCGTTTAAGTCAACCCCAACAACTTCCCTGAAACCTAGCTTGGAAAAGTAATAAAACCAGGCCTTTCCTATCCCTATATCCAAAACACTAAACCTTCTTGTGTTGTTTTTATTGAAAAGACTCTTTGTTAGATTTAATATATCTCTGTACTTCTCTTCCTGAGCTTTTTTCCAGGATTTATATATTATGGGAAAAAACATAATCTCTAAGCTAAGAGAAAGGTTTTAAAATTAAAGTCAAGAATATTTCTTAAGAGGCTGAGGAAGAGGCCTTATGTTTAAGCTTTAACGTAAATTAACTTAGTTAAAAATTTCAAAACCCAAAACATAAGAAAAAAAAGAAAGCTACTTCTTCAGCCTTACAAAAAAAAGAGGTGAGAATATGGCAAAGACATATTTAAGTGTTGTTAAGTATTTGGTAGCATCAGACTTTGAGATTGATGGAATTGTAAATAAGCACGATATCATAGGGGCTGTCTTTGGACAGTCCGAGGGGCTTGTTGGGAAGGACCTTGACCTAAAGGAGTTGCAATCGTCTGGAAAGATTGGAATAATAGACGTTAAATACACCCACGAAAACGGAAAAACCGTTGGTTCCCTAGTTATCCCGAGCTCCATGAACATGGTAGAGACAGCTGTTGTTGGGGCTGCGATCGAGACTGTTGAGAAGGTAGGCCCATATACAAGTAAATTTCAGATTAAAGAGATAAAGGATGTCAGAGCAGCAAAAAGAGAGCATGTGGAAAGAAGGGCAAAAGAGCTGCTTGAGAGAATGATATTTGAGCAAATACCTGATTCCAGGGAACTTGTGGAGAGGGTTTCCCAAAAGATAAAAATATCTGACGTTCTTGAGGATGACGGAATAACCTATTCCCCTGCGATAGAGGACTCAAATGAGGTAATTCTTGTGGAGGGCAGAGCAGATGTTCTTAACCTATTGAAAAACGGGATAAAGAACGTTGCAAGCTTTGTGGAGACAAAGGACTTTGATAGGTTAAGAGATCTAACAAAGAGAAAAAAAATAACTGTTTTTGTTGACGGAGACAGAGGAGGAGACCTAAGCATAAAAAAGCTGTTAAACGAGCTAAGGCTAGACTATATCACAAAGGCGCCTTCTGGAAAGGAGGTCGAGGAACTAACAAAAAAGGAAATTCTTAGCTCCCTAAAACATAAGCTAAAAGCAGCAGATTTTCTTGGAAGGGGAAAAAGGGAAAAAACCAATGAAGTGAAAAGAAGACAAAGAACACAGGAAAGAACAGGAAGAATAAGTGTAAGAACCCTGAAAATTCCGCTTAGGAGAGAGGATAGAGAAGATGAAAATCTCAAAAAGATAAGGAAGTTGGGAGAAAAAGTAAGGGGAGAGATGACTGCCCTGATCTTTGACAAATCACTAAAGCTTAAAAAAGAGGTTTCTATAGATAAACTTCAAGAAGCCCTAGAAAGAGAGAGTGAGGTTTACGCAATTGCGATGGATGGCATAATAACAAAAAGAATAGTTGATAAGGCAAGGGAAAAAGGGCTGAAATACATCGTGGGGGTAAAGTCAAGGCTAAAAAAAGATGAGAGGGACATTGTTATTTCCCTGTTTTAGGTTTGTTTTGGTTTTTTTATTTTCTTCTAAACTCAAGCTCCTCAACCGGAATGACAGCATGCAGCCTGTATAAAATCAGACCTATGAAAAACCACATAAGCCAGATTAAAAACATGGAAAGCTCCCTAAACAAAGGCTCAAAGGATTTTGAGAAGGATATCCTTCCCTCAAACTCGTTTACTCTGACCTTGAGCAAGCTAAGTGCGGTTTCCTGACAATTTCTAAATATCCCTGGGTCCTCAAAACCAGTTGCCCTTGCAAAACAAGAGTTTACAGAGGATATGTGATAGGGCAATTCCGAGATAGAGTAGATAACAAGAACAAGCTGGAATATCGCTGCAAGCATTAGGATTGCGCCTATGAGTTTCAGGAGATTTATCTGTAGGGTTCCAAACCTTAACAGAATTACTCTTTTCATTTTAAGAAAGAAAAGAGAAAATGTTTTTAATACATATGAGGTTTGCTTGTTTTAGAGGGCCTGTAGTCTAGTGGTTAGGACAACGCCCTTACAAGGCGTTGGCCCAGGTTCGAATCCTGGCAGGCCCATTTCGCAAAAAAACAATATTTAAAAAAACAACAGAAGTAAGTTATTTGGGCATGTAGCTTATTGAGTTATATGACTTTCGGGTTGTGTGGCTCTTTAGGTTATGTGCCCAACTTTTTTTGGTTTTTGATTTATTTTGTAAGTTGGTTTTAATTTTGTTTTTTAATATTTTCTCTTCTTTTTCTCTTTATAAAAAGCGCCTGTAGTTCAGTGGTTAGAATACAGCCTTGCCAAGGCTGAGACCCGGGTTCAAATCCCGGTGGGCGCACTTCAAGGCCGAAAAAGAGATTCTTGCTTTTTTTTAACTGTCTTTCCTCTGTTCCAGCTCCTAAGATCTCTTTCAAAAATAAATTGTCTTCCTCTTCTCTCTCTTGAAATTTTAGATACCACTAATCTTAAAAGTCTTGAAATTTCCGGGTTTTCTTTTAAAAATCCTTTAAGATTTTCCTCCACAAGGGAATGTTTAAACCTCTCAAAATAAAACGGCTCCGATCTTGTTTTTGTAAGATAATAATCAAAGCTTTCAAAGAAACCATAGTGTTTTTTATCCAATTCTCTATAAAATCTCAAAACGCTTCTATGGTCTAAACTGCGTTTTTCAAGAGCCTTGTTTATTTTATCAATGACTTCTCTGGCTTCCTTTTCAAAAGATGCCGGGTATCCTATTTTTGTTGCATATCCAACAAACTCCCTTAAAAGAGAAACAACTCTTCTAAGAAAAACTCGTTCTATGTTGTCCTCTAGTTTTTGCTCTGCCTTTCTTATAAAAAGAGAGAGTTGTTTTTTTGTTTTTACAGGCATTCCATATCTCTCGTTAAACTCTGGGTATGTTTTTTTACCAAAATAATCGTAAACTCCTTTTCTAATTCTTTTTCTTAACTCAAGAAAACGAGAATAAATAAGGCTGTGAAAATAGAGAAACAGATTTCCTCTTTCCCTAAAAATTGCTTGTGGAGATGGCAGTTCTTTTTTTCCCATTAGAAAAATAAAACAAAAATCAAATAAAAACTTTTTGAAAGAAACTAAGTTTTTTCCCTTGCCTCCAAACTAAACTTAGCTATTTTTGCCCTTAGGTTTCTTACCTTTTGTGCCTCTTCTGACTTGTTTTGTTGTAAAAATTTTTCCTCCAGCTTATAAAGAACGTTATCCATAACCTGGGCTCTTCTAGAAACTAACTCATTTAAATATCTTGCAAATTCCTTTCTTAAATTTCTTTTCTCATCCTCAGTTAATTTTTTATCGTGTGGTAAAAACTCCTCAACCAACTCATAGTTTTCTGCTATCATATCAATTCTTTTTCTCCTTAGAACATGCTCTCTCAAAGTTTTAAAGAAAAAAATTAGTTTCCCCAAGGCTTCCTTGTTGAGATATGGAAGAAAATGTAAGAGTTCTCCGTGTAGGTTGTAAACCCTGTAAAGAACTGGAAGAACTTCATTGTCTATAAATTCGTGTTCAAAGCCTTTTTTGAAGTTTTTTGAAAGAGATTTTTCAAGTAGGTTTAGCTCTTCCTTGGATAGCTCCGAAACCCGTTTATAGAAATGAATGTGTCTCTCAGGCATATCTAAGAGAAGATTGAATATAATATAAACTTTTTTCTCTCAAAATTGCTATGCATAAAAAAGGTTGTGTTTTTTGTAGGATTTCTCTTGGAGAGACATATACAGCCATGATCAGAGAGGGAAAGAACATTATATCTCTGTTGGACAGATTCCCAAGAGTTAGGGGGCATGTTCTTGTTATTCCAAGAGAACATTATGAAAACATAACTGAAATGCCTGAGTCCGTGCTTTGTGAAATTATCAAGGAAATAAAACTCTTGGAAAAAGCCTTGAAGAAGGCAGGATTTGGGGAGGGATTTGAAATAAGGCAAAACTACTGGCCATGGATCCCAGAAACACAATATAAGAAAAACCATGTTCATTTCCATTTGATTCCCAGGTTTAAGGATAAAAGCAACGAGCTTGATGGGTTTCCAACACCAGAAGAGCTAGAGGAAGTCGCCAGGAAAATTAAAAGAAACATGAAATAGGTTGATGGGATGTTAACAAAAGAAGAGGAAAACCTCGTAGAAAAGTTAAAAAAATACATGAGAAAAAATAAAATTTCTGGGGAAATTTTGCTGTTTGAAAAAGAAGTAAAAAGTGTTAAAGAGTCTCAGGAGATTTCCGGAATACCTGGAGAAAATCATCTTAAAACAATTGTAATGGTATCAAAGGAAAAAAACAAGCCAATAACGGTTATCATAGAGGGAAACAAACTTATTAGCTTTAAAAAAGTCAGAAGGTTTTTGAAAATAAAGGAAATAAGACTTGGAAACTACAAAGAGGTTTTGGAAAAGACAGGATATCCGATTGGCGGGGTTCCTCCGTTTGGATACAACGCTATTTTCTTGATAAATAAAGAAGCAACAAAGAAAGATGAAGTGCTTTGTGGAGGCGGCTCAAAAAAAAGTTTATTGAAAATAAGAGTTGGGGAAATTCTCAAGGCCTCAAAGCCATTTGTTGGGTTTTTTGAAAGAGAAAACAAATAGATCTTAATCTCAATAATTATACATAACATTTACTTTTCTTTCTTGAATATTTTCTTCTTTTCCCCGCATTCTGAACACGTTATCAAAACATATTTAGGAAATTTTTCTCTCTTGTCTTTTTTGTTAAGATAGTGAAAACAGTGTTTACAAAACAGTTTTTTTCTTTCTCCCAATCTTGTGTTTGTTCTTTTTCCAACCCTAACTGCTTTTTCAACATAAAACCTAGCAAGATCCTTATCTCTTTCTTTTTTTGCCAAGGAAAGAAGGTAATCTATTGCCTCTAAGGCTTTTTTATTAACTTTTCTTTCTCTCATATCTATTCCTTAAGAGGAATTTCTTTAAAACCAGTATATCTATGAAGAGCTTTTGGGAGAGATATTGTTTTTTTGTTGAAATCAACGTTGTTCTCAACAATTGCCGCTATTATTCTTTGGGTTGCAAGCAATGTTCCGTTTAGGGAGTGTGGAACAACTTTTTTTCCTTTTGAGTCGAAGTAACGAATGTTTAGGGCCCTTGTTTGATAGCTTGTTGTGTTTGAGTGGGAGGCAACTTCCCTGTAGTCCTGGAAAGAAGGAAACCAAACTTCTAAGTCAATTTTTTTGGTTGCTGCCAGGTTAAGTTCCCTAGATGCAACAACAACCTTTCTGTATGGTAGTTCAAGGAGTTGTAAGATTTTTTCATGATCTTTGATTAGCTCCTCATGAATTTTTTTGGAGTCCTCTGGCCTGCAAAAAACAAATTGTTCTATTTTTTCAAACTGATGTACTCTGAAAATCCCTCTTGTCTCCTTGCCATAGGCTCCTGCCTCTCTTCTAAAGCAGGAAGAAATTCCCACATATTTCAGCGGAAGATTTTTTTCCTTTAAGACTTCGTCTTTGTGATACGCTGCTAGGGGTTGTTCTGCTGTTGCTATCAAAAACAAGTCTTCTCCATCTATTTTGTACAGAGTGTCCCTAAAATCTTGTAATTCAGCAGCTCCCTCCATCACCTCTCCCTTCAAGAAAAAAGGGGTCCAAAATGCTTTATAGTTTCTTTTCAGGGCAAAGTCAAGGGCAAAACTCATCAGGGCTAAATTTAACTTTACTATATTTCCTTTCAAATAAAAAAAACGAGATCCTGAAACCGTTCCTGCTTTCTCAAAGTCAAGAAGGTCATATTTTGGTAAAAAATCAGCGTGAGATTTTTCTTTGTTTTTCTTTATTTTCCCCCATTTTTTTATTGTTTTGTTTTTTTTCTCGTCACCCACAGGAACTTCTTTCTCAACCAGATTGCCTACTTTTCTCAAAAAATCATTTCTTTTCTCAAGGAGTTTTTTTTCCCTTGTCTCCAATATCGCAATTTGCTTTTGAATTTGGTTGGCTCTTTTTAATAAAAGGTTTGTTTTTGTTTTGATTTTTGTTTTGTTTTTTAGCTTCTTTGTTTTGGCTATTTCAACCGATATAGAGTTTCTTTCTTTTCTTTTTGATTGTAGTTTTTCCAAAACAGCCCTCCATTCCAAATCTGTCTTAAGAACATTTTCAGCGTTGGAGTATGGATTCCCTCTTTTCCTCTCGCTTTCCCTTATCTCTCTCAGGCTTTTTGGGTTTCTGAAAAGCTCAATGTCAAGCATAGCAAAAAAAGGAAAGAAAGGTTAAAAATATTAAGGGAATTGGGTCTGTCTGTTAAAGAGCTAGTTTGGTTTTAGAGAAACATATTTAAATCCTTAACAAAAGAATAATTTATATTTGTTGTTTGGCTTTTTTCTTTTATCTCCTTAAATGGTGAAATGATGGTTACAGTGTATGATGTAGAGCCAGGAAGACTTATACAAAGGGCTGCAGAAAGGCTTGAAAAAGAAGGGATTATAGAAATGCCTGAATGGGCCTTGTATGTTAAAATGGGGCATGGTTCTGAAAGACTCCCGGTACAAAGAAATTGGTATTTTGTAAGAGCAGCAAGTATCCTGAGAAAGTTTTATCTAAAAAGAAATCTCGGCATAGGAAAGTTAAGGGGAAAATATAGCAAGAGAAAAAACCTCGGAGTTAGCCCTTCCCATAGAGTAAAGGCAGGTGGAAAGATTTTGAGGAGCATAGCCCAACAGTTTGAAAAAAAAGGGTTTTTGAAAAAAGCAGAGACCAAGGGAAGGGAAATCACAGCAGAGGGAAGGAAATTTCTTGATAGAGTTTCTAGGGAAATAATTTCTGAGGAAAAAGTGAGGCCAGATGTTGAGAGAAAAGAAAAACCTACCAAGTAACCTTGAAAAACAGATGGAGATGGAACAGGAGTTGAAAATTTTGGAGTTTAAGACCCTGACAAAAAAATCAAGAGAAAGATTGAGCAACGTAAAAATTGTAAACAAGGATTTATATTTAACAGTAATGCAGGTTGTTATTGATCTTTATAACAAGGGGAGAATAAACGAAAAGAAAAGGCTAGATGAGGAAGAACTTTTGGAAATATTAAAAAAATGTAGGGAGAAAAGAGGGTTTAGGATAAGGAGAGTTTAAGGTGGTTGTATGGGAAGGAAAAAAAGCTTAGAGACAAAGCTTTCTCTGATTGCTGAAAGAAAGAAAATTGGTGAAAGTTTTTTTAACGCTCCTTTATGGCTTTGGCAAAAAGCAAAGAAAAGAATATTTACAAAAAAAAGAAGGGCATGGAGGGAAACAAAAATCGGTAAAAAAATCAGAAAGAGAAGAATCGCTCGGGAAAGAGGAAAGATAAGAGGAGTTACAAAAAAGAGAAAGAAAGTATAAATCTTTTTGGTCTGGTGATGTCATGAAAAAAAACAAGGCGATGGAATACACAATTCCCTTGAGAATGGATTTTGTTTCAAGACGGAAAAGAGCAAAAAAAGCAGTAGCAAAGATAAGGGAATTTATATGGAAACACTTCAGGACAAAAGATGTTAAGATAAGCAGTGGAGTCAACGAGAAGATATGGCAAAAAGGTATTGAGAATCCTCCAAGAAGGCTAAGGGTTTTTATCGAAGATAAGGAGGGGAAGGTTAGAGTAAGGCTGAAAGACGAGAAAGAAGAAATTAAGAAAGAGACTAAAGAAGAGAAGAAAGTCAAAAAAGAAAAAGTTAAGGAGAAACCGGAAAAAGAAAAGATGGAAAGAGTCAAGGGAAAGCCAGGAAAAAAAGATAGAGGAAAAAAAGTTAAGGGAAAAGTTAAAGACATTGATTAGCATGAGGGTTTTAAAGGGAAGATTAAAACAAAGTCCTTTTGTTGGGGTTTTTGCTTCGGTTTCTGATGAGATAGGTTTGATACCAAAGATAACAAAAAAACAAAAAAAGAATTTAGAGAACTTGTTTGGGGTTCCTCTTCTAGAGGCGGATATTTTAGAACCAAGCCTTA
>JAFCFF010000042.1 GCA_017608775.1 Candidatus Iainarchaeum sp.
ATCTCTACAAGGCTTCCTTCTTCCTTTAAAATCTCAAGAGCTGCCTTTGTTGCAATTTTGTTTTCCCTTATCTCTGAGACTATTTCCTCAAATGTTTTTTTTCCATTATCTTGAAAAGCTCTCTCAATCTTGTCTTTCAGTCTTTCAAAAACATTTCTTTTTATGAAATAAGTGTTGCTGTCAAAGCTTCTTATTCCTATAACTCCTTTTTTTTCTCTCATCAGGTTAGAAAGCAAACTAAAATTCCTTGAGATGGCTTCACTTTTTATGGAAGAAAAACCAAAATTCTCTGTCTCCTTGAACACGTCGTAGATATTTTTTTCTTTTTTTATTTCTCTTTCCTTTTGAGCCCTGGGAAAAGGCTTCTTTATTTGTTTTTTTGGTAAAAAGTAAACTCCTTGTTTATAATCTTTTTTTTTGAAGACCTCTACTTCTTTAGCCTCTAAAAGTTTTTGAAAAATCTTTTTCTCATAATCGTCAAGGCTTTTCTCAAAAACCCCCTGAACTCTTTTTGTTGGTGGAAACTCTCTTAACATATCAAGAATGAGTTTCTTTGTTTTTACTTCCTTCTCCCTTTCTTTTCCTTCTTCTCTCAAAACTTTTCTTTTAAGAACAAGTCTGTTTTCTTCTTGTTTTTCAATTTCAAACTCAGAACTTTCAAAATCTAGCTTTTCACCAGCGTCAAGAACAAGAATGAACTCGTTCTCGGTTATCCTTACTATCCTCATTCACATATTTTCTCCATCATAAATTATTTATATTCTTCTCAAACAAGCTAAATCTTCTTCAAGACAGGCATTCCGGTTCTCTCGTTCTCAACAACCACATAGCCCTGAGGAAGAGTTTGTAATGCGTCCTCGCTTTTTTTTGAAAAGAAGTAGAGATTTCCTTTTTTGTGGAGATAGTAAACAACTCCCTTTTTGTTTTTGTAAGAAAACATTTCAAAAAAGAAACTATGAAAGCTTTAAAACACTTTTTACTTTTACCCATACTGTGGGGGAAAATGGAAATTATAGGTTTTTTATCAAAAAGTAAAAACTATTGGCCAAACGACCTTTCTTCTGTTGTGTTTGTACCTGGCACAAACCTAAAGGCCATAAACGATGAAACAAAATACTTTATCAAAAACTCAGATTTGCTTCTAAGACAGGATTCAGATGAAATTATAGAGTTCTTGTTAGAGGATGATGAAATAGATAAGCTTGTTATAACAGGTGGAGAACCAACACTCCAGAGAGATTTGAGGGAGTTTATTTGGGAGTTGTCAGAATATGGATTTAAAATCAAGCTAGAAACAAACGGAACAAGGCCAGATATTTTAGAAGAGTTGTTGGGGGGAGGGCTTGTTGATTATCTCTCGGTTATTGTGAAACAAGACCTGATAAAAAAGAAATATCAAAGCCTGATAAGGTCTGAGTTTGACTTGGAAGACATAAAAGAATCTTTGATGATTATGCTTTCGGCTGATGATGTTATAAAGGAAATTATTTTTCACTATACCCCAAACTATACCTATCCAGAAGATGTTTGGAGGCTCTCAAAAAGAATAAGGGGATTAGACAGGTTTATTCTTGAGCATTGCCCTTTAAGAGATGAGAAGCTAATGGAAGTAAACTACGATGGAGAGGGTTTCGACTATCTTATGAGAGTTACAAAAAGAATAAGAGGTGTAAAAGAGGTTTTTTTAAGATACAACAATCAACAACACAAGATATATTCCTCAGAAAAGGTAAGCCTAAGATAAACTAACATAAAAAAACAAATTTATAAAACTTAAACAAAAAGAGTGTTATGGTATTTCCAAATTTAAAAAACAAACACAAAGAAGATTCGCTAATTAATCCTCAAGAATTCTTAAGATATCAAAGAAAAATAAAAAACTATCCTAACTATCCCTCGCCCTTTGGAGTTATTTTTTGTTATGACAAAGACCTTCTTAAACACATAGTCAAAAATCACAAGACAAAAAAAGTTGGTGGGTTTTTTGGGGATTTTTATTTATTAAAAGAAACAAAGAATAGATTAGGAGTCATGGGAAACTTTGGTATTGGTGCTCCGGTTGTAGCGACCTTGATGGAGGAACTTATCGCATTTGGGGTTAAAAAATTCGTTTCTGTTGGAACCGCTGGAAGCATACAAAAAAAACTAAAAGTTGGGGAAATTATTTTGTGTGAGAGGGCTATCAGAGACGAGGGAACTTCCCACCACTATTTAAAACCATCAAAATACGTCTATGCTTCAAAAAAACTAAATAAAAAAATAGAAGAAATATTGAAAAAACAAAGACTAAAATATTTTGTTGGAACTACCTGGACCATCGACACACCATACAGGGAAACAGTGAAAGAAGTCAAAAAATATCAGCGCGAGGGGGTATTAACCGTTGAAATGGAAGTCTCGGCTATTTTTGCAGTGGCAAAATATAGGAAGATAGAGGCCTCAGCAATTCTTACAATAAGCGATTACCTGGGAGAGCTAGAATGGAAACCTAAATTTCATCTAACAAAGAAAAACTTGGAAAAAATATTTAGGGTTGCTAAAAAATCCTGTTTAGACTAATTTGGTTGATAATAAAATTAATTATAAAAAAATAATTATAAAATCACTTAACCCTAAGAACAACTCTTTTTCTTACTTCTTCTCCGCCTATGTTTGCCTTGATGTCAATAGCGTATTCCCCGGGCAAGACATTTTCAAACACAGAAAACTCAAACAACAATTCTTTGTAGAGGTTTCTCTCCAACATAGGAATTGTCTGGAAGGTTTGCAGGAATGAAATTGCCATGGGATCTATCGGGGCGATCTCTACAAGGACATTTTCCGCATCTATATCTGTGTTGTTTCTTACTCTTAGCTTAAGAAACCCCTCGGTTCCTGAGTTAAAAAACTTGACTGGTTTTTTCGCCTTGCTTAGGAACTGATGCTTTATCGGAGAGGTATAAACGTTCTTGAAGGCAGAGAATATCAAAAACAAAACAAGCAAAATAACAACAATCAGAATCAGGTATTTTATCAGGTCGACACCAAGCTCCAACTTAGGCAAGATTGGCTTTTTCTTGGCGCCTTCCCTAACCGCTCTTGCCATGTCTCCTATATCTTCTTCATAGAGC
>JAFCFF010000008.1 GCA_017608775.1 Candidatus Iainarchaeum sp.
AGAAGACAATGAAGAAAACCTTTGCTGCCTTGTTTAGGCCTTCCATATACTAAACTTAGTTTTTTTCTATTTTAATACTTTATCCCTCTTTTCTACAAAAACCGCTTTTCCTTTCCAAGTTGTTTTATAATCTCTCCGATGACATCGGAAATTGTTTCATCCCACATAGCTAGGCACGCCTCTCTTATCAGGTCATATAGGTTGTGATAGATAATAAGATCAAGCTCTTTTGTGTCTTCAGATATAAAATATCTTTGCCATATTCCCGGAACCTCACTTCCCCTTGCCTCTACCCTTACCCTAAAATAACTTTGTGGCAGGCTTACCAGCTCCTCAAGCCTAGGCCATTTCTTTCTCTTTCCCTTGTTGTCAACATACTTCTCGCATTCCTTTCTCCATTTTTCCATAAGATCATAGTCAAACTTTATGTTTAGCCAGGCTTCCTCAAAACCCGCGTTATAAGCATAAAAAGGTCTTGAGTAGTGTTCAAACACATCTTTGATTGTTTTTCTAAAATCTCCCTCACCATCCTTTTTCTCTCTTTGTAAAATTCTTATGTTTTTTCCCTCAAAAAAACCAACAGTTAGGAGCTCCCCATCTTGAGGACTTAGGGAGGTTGTCTCAACATCGATGACAGTTCCCTCAACACCCAGGGGCAAGGTCCAAGTTCTCTTTATCATAGTTCTATAACCACAAAAACCTTTAATCTTTTTTCCCTGTTTTCCCTTATTTTTTTAAATGTTTTCCAAATCCGGTTTCATGGAAAGAGTTTTAAACTCTTTATTTTAAGAATAGTTATTTAGGAGGTGTTATTTTGGAGGAGATAGGAGAGGTTGTCCATTTTTATGACAAAATAGGTGTTGCTGTTCTTGACCTAAAAAAACCGCTAAGAGTTGGAGACAAAATTTCCTTTAAGAACGCTGCAGGAGATACCCTATTCGAACAAGATGTAACATCGATGCAGATAGAGCACCAAAACATCGAGGAGGCAAAGGCAGGAGACATGATTGGCCTGAAGACAGACCAAAAAGTTCACAAGGGAAATAAAGTCTATAAACTCTAAAGCCAACTTTTACTTTTTTTCAACAACAAGTAGAATTCCTTCAGTTTTTTCTCTTTTTTTTCTAAGTCATCAAGCTCAATTTCTTCCAACCCGTTCTCTTTTCTTTCCTTGTTTATGTTGTTTTCAATAAACTTCCTTATATCTTCAAAAAACTCCTTGAACGAAACATCTCTTTTCAAGACAAGCCTGTAGTTTGTTCCGTCAATAAGCCATATAACAATTTCAACAACTTCTTTTTTTCCTGGCTTTATCTCAAAACCACTTATCCTCATCCAAAATCCTCTATCACTAACACAAATAAAAACAATTAGTTTAAATTAATTTCAATTTTCCGATTAAAAACAGAAAAGGAATAATTTAAATTTACTTTATCTTTTTATAATTAACAACTTTTATGGGGGAAATAAAATGGCAAAGAGAAAGGCAAAGAAAAAAGCTAAGAAGAAGAAAAAAAAGAGATAAGATAGTTTTTTGTTTTTTAATTTTCTTTTTTCTTTTCTTTTTATTTTTTAACATTTCTCTGTTTTGGTCTTCGAGTTTTTGTTTTTAGTGTTTTCCTTAGTTTTTCCAACTTTGAAATAAGTTCTCTTTTTTCTTTGGTAAGTTTCTTTTTTTCTATTTCTCCCACAAGTTTTCCAAACGCAGATTCTAGGGCAACTTCCCTAACTCTCCATCCCTCCCAAATCTTTGTTTGAAACTCCACGTGTTTTTCATAAAGTATTTTTAAGGCCTTTTTAGCCTCGGAATGGGAGAAAACTCTGTCAAGCTCATTGGCAAGAAAAATTGTTGTGTTGTTATTGGAGGGCAAATGAAAAACAATCTCAAAAATACTTGATAAAACACCAATTCTTTCCAGGGTTGATTTCAATTTTTCTTTACCCCCAAATCGTTCCATGTATAAACGTAAAATAAATCCTCGCAAGGCGTTTAACTTCAGCCCTCTTCTGAGAAGTGCCTCAACAATTTTTTCTTTTTTCAAAGTTTTGAGATTGTGTTCTTTAAGTCCCTCTACTTTTACCAATCTTCGCCATCTCTCTTTGGTGTTGACAGCAAGAGTAGTTAAGAGCCTTATATTTTCGTAAACAAATTCATGTAGTTTTTTATAGGCCAGAAGCTCCTGCATGTATTTTTCCGGAATATAAATCTTCAAAAATATCTTTTCGTTTACTCTATATGTTTTTAGCCTCCATCCCTTTTTCAATAGGATTTCATATATTTTATAAGGAAACTCTGCACTGACTATCTTGGTTTTAGAAACTTCATGAGTTCTGGTCCTTGTCTTAAACAACCTTTTCCATATTTCCCATTCGTTTTCATCATAGTAAATAGGGATCTTCGCAAGTTTTAGTCTAACTTCAGATCTTTGTTTTGTTTTGACTTCTTCTACTCCAAAACTAACATAATTTTCAGGGTTTTCCCAAGACACAAAATTTATCTCTGCAAATCCCTCTCTTCCTGTTTCCAAAAGTTGAAATCTTTCAATATCCTCATTTGTTATTTTTTCTTTTTTCCATCTTCTTTCTCTTAGATTCTCAAGCAGTCTTTTCACAAACCCAACTTCGTTTTTTGAGTCTAACAACATCTTTAGAATGCTCAGGGCCATACAGGAATAGTTTTCCTTCTTTTTTAAAATATTTGTTTACAAAAAGCCAGAAAGTATTGCCAGAAAACCAATAAAAACAGCAAACCACCCAAAGTTAATTTTTCCTGCTATTTTCATAAGCAGGGAAATTGTTATAAGGCCAAAAACAAAACTTGTGATCACAGCCACCAGAAAATCAAGGGTCAGGAGCACTCTTTGGGTCAAAAGCACAAAAACCCCCAAAAGAAAAACAATCGGAATGCTCAAAAGAAAACTTAGTCTTAGGGCTTGTTTTCCCTCAACTTTTCTGAAAAGCAGAGTTGCCAGTGTTAGGCCAGACCTGCTTAATCCGGGAAGAACTGAAAACCCCTGGGCTATCCCAACAACAAAACCATCTTTGTTTTCGATTTTTTTTCTTGTTCCTGTTTTTTTACTTATCTGAACAATTCCGGTAACAACAAGCAAAACACCAATCAAAATCATGATAGTTTTTCCAGGAAAATTAATTTTTTCCAAAAGAAAAAACAAGGGAATACCAACAAGAAGACTGAAAAAAGTTCCCACAACAATAAAAAGACAAAGTCTCTCTGTTTCTGTCTTTCTTTTTTTAAAAAAAACACTGAAAAAACTGGGTTTTACTCTTGTAAGATCTACTAGATTTACTATGTCTTTTCTAAAATAAATCAAAGCAGCAAACAAAGTTCCTATATGTAGGGCCAGGCTTACGGACAAGACCTCAGCAAAACTTTTTCCAAAAAACTTTATCATAACCAGGGAGTTTATTCCCTGACTGCTTATCGGAAGCCACTCTGTTATGCCTTGTATCGCTCCAACCACCAAAGCTTCTAACATTTTCTCACTATTCAAAAACCTGGATTTCCGTAAACCCATCTTTTTCCTTGTCTCTCTCAAAAAAGAAAACCCTTCCAGTGTCCTTGAGCCTCTCATCATGAGTTACTATGAAAATCTGGTCTATAAACTCAGGAAGCTTTTCCCTAAATATTTCCTTCATCTTCTCAACAGCAGCGTCGTCTAGGTTGTGAGTTGGTTCGTCCAAGATAAGCCATGACAGGTTTCTTGCCAAGACAAGGGCAAAGACAATTCTTAATGCTAGGGCAAGGGAGGAACGTTCCCCGCCAGACAGCCTTTCAACGGTTTTCCATTCTTTTGCTCCCTCCTCATAAACCTTGATCAGATATCCGTCCTCCTCAACAAAAATCTTAACATTTGTGTAGTCGGCATAGGGATAAAGCTGTCTCCAAACATCCTCCAAGGCGTTATTTATACTCCCTATCAGAATATGTCTCATCTCTTCCTGAACCTCTAGAAGAGCGTTCACAAAATAATCAAGCTGGGAAAGGCCATAGTTTATTTCCGTTAGCTCGGTTCTTCTTTCTCTAATATCCTCTTCGATCTTCTTGAATATGGAAATTTCCTTTTCTATGCCTGACAAAAGCTCAGCAACCCGGTTTCTTTCTCTTTCCATGGAAAAAACCCTTTCTTTCAGCCTCTTAACTTCCTCTGAGTTTTTAATCAGGTTCTCATTTGCCTTTAAAAAAGCCTTTTCATCAACCCTGATATCCTTTAGATTCTTTTCTGTTTGTTGCTTTTCTCCTATCAACCTCTCTTGTTTTTTCTTTTTTTCCAGATACTCTTTCCATCTCTCAAAATTTCTTTCTTTTTCTCTTAGCTCGGACTCAAGAACCCCAAGCTTTTCCTTGTGAGTTTTCCTTTCTTTTCTTAAAACATCAATCTCTTTTTCAAGCACATTGATTTTCTCCCTTACTTCCTTTAGGTGTTTTTCCCTGTCTTCCTTCCTAAAAGGCCTTTCACAAACAGGACACTTTCCCTCGATACTCTTGATCTTGCTGAACCCCTCCTCTAGATTTTTCATCAACCCGATTTTTTCCCCTAAAATGCTTTCCTTGTTTTCTAGTTTTTCCCTTATTTTGTTTAGCTTTTCTCTTGTGGTTTTTACCTCTTCTTCCTTAACTTCCTCTGGTTTTTCTCCAGACAACAGGCTTATCTTTGTCTCTAATGTTAAAAGCTTTTTTTTAAGTTCCTCGTATCTTTCAACCTCCTTCTTCAACTTGCCTAGTTTTTCCTCTCCTTCTCTTAGTTCTTTCTCCCTTCTTTTTATCAGCGCCATCAGCTCTTCTTTGTCTTTCATTAACTTTCTTCCCTCCAACCTGACCTCCTCTCTTCTTTTTTGTAAGGTTTCAAGATCTTTTTGCTTAAACTCTCTCTCCATTTTTTCTAAGATATCTTTTCTGTCCTCAAACATCATTCTCAACCTGTTTCTTAGGGTATTTCCGTTAAGCCTTACCTCCTCATAAAGTTTTATGTTTAGAAGGTCATCAACCTTTTCCCTCCTTTCCTTAGGGGTTAGCTTGAGAAAAAAATCAATCTCATTCTGCTCGCTGTAAACTGCTCTTGAAAATAGGTTGTAGTCAATCTCAAGAATCTTGGAGACCTCTTCGTTAACCTCTCTTGGCTTGAAGGCAAGTATTGTTCCATTTTTTGAGAGCCTTGCCTCCTGGCTCTTTCCTCTTGCTATCTCCCTTTCTATTTCGTATTTTTCGTTGTTGTATTTAAAAACCAGCTTTACCCTTGCCCTGTTTTTTTCCTCTGGTTTTTCCATTATCATGTCTTCCAGCCTAACCCTCTTTGACTGTGCAGACGGAAAGGTTCCAAACAAGGCAAAACTTATGGCATCCAAAATAGAGGACTTGCCAGCCCCCATTTTCCCAACAACGATGTTTGTTCCTTTCTCAAAGTTTATCCTTGTGTCTAGGTGTGTCTTCCAGTTTTCAAGTTTCAACGACAGGATCATAATAGCTTCTCTCTATGTAATATTTTAATATTCTTTCATTTTTTCTTTTTTCAATGCAAAAGCACCTGGTTTTTTCAGTTGCACATCTAGCCTCCTCACCAGTTTTTGAGGACGACTTAAAACTCAAAAAGCAGATGAACGACATTTTTGATAAAATCAACATTTTAAAAAGAAAAAAAATCAAAAGAGTTGGTTTTGAGATTTCAGAAGAAGCGTTTTTATGGTTAAACAGGCTGATAGAAGTTCTTGAAAGAAAACAAATATATTTTGGAGTAGGCGAGTTTCCTAAATTTGTTGAGAGCTTTAGGGAGCTCACAAAAAAACAAGAAATGCCAACAATCACAGAGCTATCCCATACTTTCTTTTCCTATCTGGTTGTTAGAAAACTACAAAAATCAGGCATTGTGGTTGTTCCCCTAGATGACCAAAACCTACAAAACAAAGCCTTTGAGGTTTTATCAAAACTAGAAAATTCGGCATATAGGGTTGAGAATATAGCTGAGGAGTTTATAGGGCTTTCAATACAACGTTCTCTTTCAATGGCCAGGAAAATAGCTGAGCAAAATATAGAAGCTTCTTTTGTTGGAACGAATCATGCTGAACATCTCAACTTCTTTTTTCCAGGGTATTTTGAGTATCAAAGACTCACACCAAAACTTAGCCTTCCTTCAATCCTCGAACAAAAAACACATATAATATTCAATAGAGTTGTCAAAGAGAAAGAGGAAGAAATCAAAAAAACACTGGCTTTTTTAAAAGAGAAGATTAAAGATAGATTACAAAAAATAAAAGAACAAAAAAGACTTAAGCCAAAGAAAAAAGCAAAAAAGAAAAGGAGAAGACCCTTTGCTTAAATTAAATTCATTCCCTCAACCTCAACCTCTGAAACCCCTTCCATTTTTTTCAGGGCTTCCTCTAAGTTATCAACTGCCTTTGCATTATTTTGGTCAAACATCGCCATAACTCTTATCAGGGACATACCAAAGGCCAAGGGCTCTTCTTTCATATCTTTATATTCCCCGTGTTTTCCAACAACACCTTTGACGTTGTTTTTTATTTTTTCTATGGAATCCACATCCTCAGGATATATTTTGTAGATAACAATAACCTTTCCCATCAAATCACACACCAAAGCTTAAAATTAAGGTCCTGTAAACCCACATTTAGGACAGGTATAGCTGCTTGCTAGTTTTCTACATTTTTCACATCTTCTGATAACTTCCTTATCGCAGCTAGGACACTTAAACTCAACGTAATTCTCAACGACTTCTTTGTTACAGGAAGTACATTTTTTTATCTTTGCCATATTCTCGCCAGCTGAAACTAAAAGCTCAACAACTTTTCCCTCTCTTCCCTTATTTTTGATTTCTCATAGTTTTTTCTCAAGTCAGAAATCATTTTATCAATATATTTATAATATTTTGTCTTTTCCTTGTAGTTCTCCAAAAAAGGAATAAAAACCAAAATATTGTTTTCAATAAATTCAGGAGTTTGCTCAACAATTTTTCTTATCTCGTTTTTATCGTTTTCATCCAATGCCCCAGACTGCTTTCCACACAATGTACGATAAAGATTTATGAAGTTGATCTGTGAAAAGTAGTCTCTCCAAGATGACTGACTTAAAACATCAGCAATTTTAACAAGATAGATCTCAAAGTTCTTTCTGTTTAAGCTTTGAGCAATTTCCAAGTTCTTTTCTTTTGAAAAGACTTTTGATGCTATTATAACTTCCTCAGCAAAGTCCAGTTCTTTTTTATTTAATCCAATGTAGTCTGCGTCTTCTCTTAGGTATTCAACACCCCTCTCCTCATGTTTATCCAGCTCATAATAAGGAATTTTTATTTTTTCATATCTCCCAATTTCCCTGTAGTTGACATAACCGATATCGTGATATATTGAAAATATAATCATTAGCTCCAAGTCATTGCTTCCATATTTTCTTTCAAACTCAAAGGCCCTATCCATCAGGAAAGTCCCTATAACAACTTCCAAAACATGGTTTTCTCCGTGATAGCTGTGAATATAATCTTCAAACTTTTCATAAAACCTTTCAAGTGCTCTTAGTATTCTCTCGGAAAAAATAACCCTTTCCATACTTTTCCAAAGCTCTCCTTTTTCCCCCTCCAATGTTTTTATATAGTCCAAGCAGTCCTCTATAAAGAAGTAAACAAACAAACTCCTTTTTATCAACCCAAAAAACTCCTTTCGTTCTGAAACGTTTTCATAGTTTTCCTTTATTTTTCTTAGTTTTTTATCATCTATAAAAAACCAAAGTACTCTTTTTAGTCTCTTCCAGTTTTCTATGCCCTCTCCTGTTCTTTCCCATCCCTTGTAAAAGAAGAAACCGGCCAACAACTCATCAATTTCTGCCCGTATCTCCTCAAAAAATATTTCGGTTGTGATAAGCTCTATAATTTTTTTGTAGATTTTTTTAGCCTTTATTGTTACAAACTGTTTTTTCAACAAAGCCCTTATGCTTCTGTTGACAAACAAAGGATCAAACTCAGTTCCTTTTCCCTCCTCAATCATGTGCCAAACTCTATGAAAGGAAACAGCCTCCTTGTAAACTCTTGGGGTTGTTAGGGCATCAAAAAAATCCCCCATGTAAAGAAGTCCTGCCATAAAAGGAAGTTTTTTAACATCCTGATTTTCAGGATAGCCTTTTAGGTCATATCTTTTATGATGGAATAAAATTGCTTCTTCCAAAGCATTCTGGAATTTCTTCTCAAACTTTTCCCTGAAAACAGGGTTAAGGTCAAAAACCTCCCTGATTCTTTCCCTGCTATAGCCTGTGTGTCTTTTCATTGTCTTGTACTCTTCATCACTTAGCTTTCCTTTTTTGTTCAGAATGCTTTCGCTTATCTCGTCCTCTATCTTTCCTATGTCGTGGAAGAGGCTGGCCAAGGCAACGACAACCTCTCTTGTTAAAAACTTCCCCTTGTAGATTTCCCTTACTCTTTCAAATCCATTATCCTCCAAAAAAGATGTTATAAGTACGTTATATTCAGCAACATGTTCCGAGTGTTGTTTTGTGTATTTGTCCTTTCTTTCAATAATCTCCAGCCCTCGATAAGCAACATCTTGAAATAGATTGTAGAGATAAATAGCATTTAAAATTTCCTCAATCTCCTTAAACAGGCCTTTTTTCTCGTAGAACTCCCTGACTTTATCTCTTAAAACTCTTGTAGCAAAATCAATATCTTCCTCGCTAAGCGATAAACTATCCCCCTTAACTTCTAAATCCATCTTTCCTATGTCTAGCTTTTGCAGAGCTATCCTTCTTTTTTCCTCGTCTTTTTCGTTCCCAAACAACATCCTAACTTTTCTTAAAAGAAATTCAAGTGTTTTTGAGTTTACAAGCTGTAAAAGGCCAATTTTCTTTTCCGCTATAAAAAGAGGAAGAGCAACAACATTTCTAAGCTCATAGGAAGGAAGTTCCTTAACCATTCTTCCCAGCTTTTTCTTCTCCACCATGGTTTTTTGCAAAAACTCTTTTTGGAAATAAGGGTCTTTTTCCACGGAAAGACTAATAAGAAACTTGTTTTCTGTAAAACTTCTCACAGCAAGACTTTTCTCGGTTAGGCTTAGACGTAAATCTTTTTCCAGAAAGCTACCCAAATCCCTGTCTTTTAGGTTTAAGGCATTTGAAGCAACAAGAAATTCCTCTTCCCTACCACTTATTTTTGTCTTGTTATAGAAATAGACTGTTGCACCCTCAAAGTCAAACTTTTGTAAAAGTCTTTCCAGGTTTTCTTTTATTATCTCATAAATAGCCTTATTTACAGTAAAGATAACAGGGTCTATAAAATCCTCAGGCTTTAGCTTCCTCTCATATGCTCTTAATATTCCCCTCATTTTCTCTCTACTAAAGAATAGGAAATAAGTTTAAAGAACTTTTATTATCTGCTTGTTTTTAAATTTTTTTAAATTTTTCCTCAGCTATTTGGGCCTTGGCTGTTTTTTGGTTTGCTATGTTGTTAAACAACTCCAAATAGTTTGATAAAAGCCTTGTGATGAGAAAATTCTCTTTAACATGTTTTTTTCCGTTTATCCCAAACTCTTTTCTTAGTTTTTCATCTTTCAAAAGCCTTAATATGCTGTTGCTAAAGGCCTTGAGGTCTTTTGGTTCATGTAAAAAACCATTGACCCCATCAATCACTTGCAGGGGAATCCCCCCCACATTCGATGCCACGACCGCTGTTTCCTTATATAGTGCTTCTGATATTGTCAGGCCAAAGCCCTCTTTTAGGGATTTTTGAATAACAACGTCTGAGGCTGTTTGGACAGCATTAACCAAAACATCGTTGTCAGGTAATCTGCTTTTTCCCGCAACTATTATTTTTATATCTTTGCTGTGTTTGCTTTTTTTTGCAGTTTCTTTTGTTTCTGCAAGTATTTTTTGGGCTTCTGGATCGTCTGGTGCCATGGAGCCAACCAAAACAAGCTGGCAATCTGTTTTCTCTCTAACCATCTCAAAAATTTTTATAACTCCTGTTGGGTCTTTCCATTTGTCAAATCTTGATATCTGCGAAATAGTTGGTTTTTTCCTGTCTATATCAAATTTGGTTAGGTGTTTCTCAATGGTTTTTTCAGACAAGGGCAGGTTTTTTGGGGACAAGGGATCTATCGCTGGGTGGATAATGCTCTGGGGCATGGTTAGGTCCTTCATCACATACTCTTTCTTTGAAACAATTGCGTGGTCGTATTTTTCAACAAAGTTTTTTAAATACCCCCAAATATCTGGATTTGGCTTAACCAGGTCAACATGACATCTCCAAATCCATGGCTGTTTTTTATTATAGAATTTTATGAGAGGTAGTGGTTGTGGGTCATGCACAATTACATAATCATGATCTATTGGCGTATATGTGGAAAATTCTTTGTTGTTTTCCAGATACTTGTTTTTGTTTATTTCAGATAGGTTTATCCTCTCTCCCTGAAGTGCGTTATGAAGTTTTTTAGTTATTGTAAAAAAATCACTGGTTGCATGAATTACCCTCCATTCTGTATCTATTCCTATGCTGTTCATCAGCGGTACAAGGGAGGACAATATCTCTGCAACTCCTCCTCCCTGATAAGCAGAGTTAATATGTAATATGTGTTTTCCAGAAAAATCGCTTGCCTTTTCTTTTATCGGGGAGATGCTTTCCTCCCCAATAATTGGCCTATAATCTTCCAAGCTACGCATGTATTTTATCAACTTACTAAAACTTTTTTCTGCTTTAAAAGCCTTTCTTTTATTTTTTTCTTAGAAGGCCCTGTAGTTTAATGGATAGAACACTGGGCTTCGGACCCAGCAGTCCGGGTTCAAGTCCCGGTAGGGCCTTTAACAAACAAAAAACCAACAACTAAAAAACAGATACAACAACCTCTCTTTCTCTCGGCCCATCTAACTCAAAAAGCATTATTCCCTGCCAGGTTCCTAGATCCAGCTTTCCGTCAAAAACAGGAATTGCTATGCTTGTTCCTATAAAACTCGATAAAATATGGCTTTGTGTGTTGTTATCAACCCTGTCGTGCTTGTAGTTGTCTTTTTCTAAAACAATTTTGTCTGCTGTTTTTATGATATCGTCTTTCAAGCCCTCGTCTGCTTTCTCGTTTATAAACAGGGCACATGTTGTATGCTTAGCAAAAACAACAACAATTCCTTCTCTAATTTTGCTTTTCCAAACAACTTCCAAAATTTTTTGTGTTATATCTATAACTTGCTTTTTTTTGTTTGTTTTAATAAGTATTGTTTTTTTGTACATCTAAATTAGCAATCAACAAAAAAACTAAAAAACTAAGTTTGTCCATTCTTATGAAATGCGTCCGCTGGGATTCGAACCCAGACCAAGAGCTTGGAAGGCTCTTGTGCTAGCCATTAACACCACGGACGCCACGGGGAGAGAGGGAGTCGAACCCCCACGGGCTTTCGCCCACTAGCTCTCAAGGCTAGCGCGTCTGCCAGTTCCGCCATCTCCCCTATGGGGCCACTGGGATTTGAACCCAGGACCTCTGGCTTATCAGACCAGCGCTCTAACCAGCTGAGCTATGGCCCCATAAAATGAAAAAAGAAGAGTAAACTATAAAAACCATCATAAAGTAGCTCTGTTAATTTATTGTAGATAAAATTAGAAACAAAAACTACTGGCATTTCCCACCATCTTCAGTTTCAACACAAAATTTCTCGCACTGCCATATCTCACTTGTACAAACATTGTTTTTACATTGCCACTCCATCAGATTACTCTCATCAACACAATAATCTGTATGATTTGTTTCGTCAATACAAGTTCCAGGAGTTGTTGGGTTAATTCCATCATCAGAATCAATACAAACCTTGCACTCGCAAACAGGATCCTCACAATCAACTAAACCATCACAGTCATTGTCAAACCCATCACTACAGTTTTCAACACCTGTCGAGTGCGCATTCTCATTTTCTAATAAGTTCCCATCACAATTGTCATCAATCCCATTACAAATTTCAGCAGCTCCCGGGTTTATTTCCGGGTTTGTGTCATCACAGTCTATAGGCCCACAATCCCCGCCTTCAACATAGTAGTAGTCATTGTCATTATCTGTACAGAGTTCTGGGGTTGGCTCACAACTCCATACACAACAAAAAAAATCAGGTAGTGTAACAAGTTGTTTTACTGTAAATTTTTCAACACTACCAACACACTCATCCAAAGCAATTTGTTGACAATTAAGGAAAGGATCTGTACTTTCATTAATCCAGGCCCAGTTTTCATAGTCATGTTCTAAGGCATACTTTTCACAAGCAAAACTCTCTTCATAACAGTTCCATACACAACAACTTCCACCCCTTATATGTTCTCCTTCTCTTCCAAGTAAGGTTGGTTCTACACTGTCTTCAATATTTCTAATAAATGAAATTCCACCACAAGAACTAGCAGCAAGTTCTCTACACTTTTCATATCCTATAATGCCCTCTCTCCAATATCTATACTCATTTAATTCTGCAAACTCCCTACAGGTTCTACCAACAAAAACAAAATCATCTAGAACAGAGCCATGCCCTGTTTCATTTGTTTCTTTTGTTGTTTGCTTGTATTTATCCCCTCCATCTTTTGTTGTTTGCTTGTATTTATCCCCTCCATCTTTTTCCTTTCCAACAACTTTTATCTTCTCCAAACCAGAAAGGAATCTCATCTTTCCATACTCGTCACAAACAACCAAGTTCATAAGAACAATACCTACAACTAACACAATAGCATAAACAAATACCCATAATGCAGTTCCCTTCCATCTATCTTGTTTTTCGCTTTTTTCTTTGTTGGTTTTTATTTTTTTTCTTTTTTCGAGCATGTGATATATTGAAATTAATGTAAAACTAAGCCAAATCAACGAGTAGAGCATACAGGCCATATGATTACAAAAGTGTAGTTTTATGATAAGTTGATTTGACCAAATATGAAAAACGGGTAGGAAAAAAAACAAGAACAACAACGTTGCGGTTAGTGCTAGAATCTCCTCCAACATGTGGTTTCCCTCCTTTTTTAGTTTTCTGCTCATTTTTTATCTTCTTTCAGTTTTAAAAACTAAAGACAAGGCCTTATCTGTCTTCCCAAAAACCTAGACAAAACTTCTTTTATATTGCCCTCATAGATTTTTAAGATTTCTGTCTTTGAAAAAACCCTGCTGTTTTTTAGCCTGTTTCCCAAGTAGCTCTTCCTTTTCTTTTCTTCCCTGATCTTCTCCTCAATAATTTTCAAAACATTTTCATAAGGGTTTCTTATTTTTAGGTAAACATGTCCTTGCCTTATTTTCTTCCCAAAAACTTCCCTGTGTTTTTTCATAAATCCCATAAGGTTTTTTTGGTCCTTTAGCAAAGGCCCTTTTATCCACTTTAGTTTTTCCCCCCTAAGGCCCTTCATCTTTAAAACAAGAAGAACAACCTTCTTTTCGTCACTCCAAACCATTTTTCTTTCTATCTTGTAGTTTTCCCTTCTCATTTTCTTTTCAAGCCCCCTGTAAAATCTTTTTAACTGTCCATATAATACATCCTCATGAGTTTTTCTGTATGGAAATTTCAACACAACAAGGTTTTCCCCCAAGACCCTTTTTCTAACATCTCTTACCTCTAAAATTTTTATTTTGGGTTTAAAGAAAAAATCGATTCTCGGACCACTAACAAACCTTTTACACAGGGTTTTGAAATATTCATAGTTACATCTGTTGAGAGCAGACGCAACATTTCTGCCCCTGTCAACAGGGTCAAGAAATATCAAGGAGCTAGACTTAAACTTATTTATGATTTCCTCAACATTTTTTACCATTTTTTTTCTTCCAAATTCAATAACTTCTTTTTCTTTCCATCTAGCTGCTTCTTTTACCAAATTCCAAAAACTACCATATCTTAAAATAAGAAGCTCACACAGATATCCTGAGAAGCCCTCAACCCTCAACCTTGCTCCATAGAGGTCAAATCTTGTTAAAAACTGTTTCAAGAGTCTAACCTCCCCTTCCTTTCCCTTAATTCTTTTTTCTAAAAATTCCTGATGGAAGACGGTTCTATCAACAGCACTCTTTATTTTCTCTCCTTTTTTAATTTTATAGCCAGGAACAACCTCTATTGCATACTCCCTTAACTTTAGAATTGAGTATGGGTGTTGCCCAAAGTCAATCTCATACCTTGCCTTTAACACTTTGGCAAGCCTTCTTCCTATCTCCAACCCTTTTTTCTCTAACTCCTTTTCTGAGACTGACTTACTGAAAAGAACAAAAACATCCAGGTCTTTCTTCTCCCTTAAATATGTGTTTCTTTTTAAGGAGCCAGCTATAACAAACCCCCTGACCTTCTTTTTCCCCTTCAACAACTTTCTTACAGCAGATGAAACTCTTTCTTCTAATTTCCTATCGTTTTCTCTTTCCTCTTGAGTTATAGCAATTTTCTCCTTAATTTTATTAAGAAGTTTTTTAGGTTCCTGCATTTTACTCACTTATTTTCTCAAGAAAAACATGTTTTTTAATAATAAAAACGTTATTTTCAGGATATTGTTATGTATAACAACAATCAAAAAGAACAAGCAAAGTTTTAAAACCCAAATTCCTTCTTATTAAAATGCCGCACCAGAAGATGCATCTTAGCACTCTTTTGCATACTTATTTCTCAAACAAGGAATTGGATGAGCTTTATCTATCTGTTGCCCTGAAAACCTTTGCAGCTGCCTTGATTGAGATTTTTGTTCCTATTTATCTTTTTAACTTAGGCTATAGCATAAAGGAAATCGTGTTTTTTCACTTAATTCTCTATTTTTTTATCTTTGTTTTTTATGTTCCCGCAACAAAGACAATACAGTTTTTAGGTCTAAAGTTTACTATGAGCATAGGAATTTTCTTTTTCATGATCTATCTTTTTCTGCTTAATTTCTTTTCCTCTCTTAACATTCCAATATATTTTGTTCCCTTGGTGTCCTCCATTAGCACTGCTTTTTACTATGCCTCGTTTCACATAGATTTCTCAAAGTTTTCTAAGAAGTTAGTTAGGGGGGAACAGTTTGCCTTTCTAAGATTTTTAACCATTGCCCTAGCAGCCTTATCTCCTTTGATAGGTGCCTTGATAATAACTTTTTTTTCCTTTAATCTTCTTTTTATCATTTCTATA
>JAFCFF010000009.1 GCA_017608775.1 Candidatus Iainarchaeum sp.
CAAGAGATTAGCGGACTTTCCTCCTTCTAAGGTTAGCCAACTCCCTGCTACTTAAAAACAAAAAAACTGAAAAACAGAAAAAATTAATGAAAGGAATAAACTCTGGTATTTGGCATGTCTGAAATTACGGGCTTTTAGTAAGTCAAGGCTGAGCTGCTCGCTTGCGCTCACAGCTTACACCAGACTCCTATCAAGCTCCTGTTTTAGGAGAGCCCTATGATAACTCTTTTTGCGGGGAGCTTCGAGCTTAGATGCATTCAGCTCTTATCTCCTATGGCGTAGCTACCCAGCACTGCCCTTTAGGACAACTGGTACACCAGAGGCCACGTCGCGCTGTTCCTCTCGTAATAAACGCAACTTCCGCTCAGTTATCTCACACTCCCGACAGATAGAAACCAACCTGTCTCACAACGGTCTAAACTAAACTAACGTGAGGCTTTAACGACTAAACCCGTCTACCCTTGGCTGCTTATGCACAGCCAGGATGCCTCAAGCCAACGACGGAGCATCAAACCGCGGGGTCGATGTGGACTCTTGCCCGCGACGAACCTGTTACCCCCGAGGTAAGTTCACTGTCAGTCCAGGGTCTCATTTAAAGACACACTGGAGTTCGCTAAACCCTAGTTTCCTACCAGCTTTCCTTGCTTTGCGGAAAACTGTTAAGCCAGCTTTTGCTCTTACACTCTAAAGCGGATTCCTGACCCGCCTGAGCTGACCTTTGGGCTCCCCTGATGCCTTTTCAGGGGAGTGCCGCCCCAGCCAAACTACCTACCTAGTAGTGTCCTTTTTCAAGTTAGCGTTACGGTTTTAAAAGGGCAGTGTTTCATTGGTGTCTCCACATTCCCTAGCGAGAATGCTTCTAAGACTCCTGCCTACGCTTTACAATCAAAACCATAACACAATACTAGACTGTAGTAAACCTCTGCGGGGTCTGTCCCTCCCGTCGGAAGTTACCGGTATCTTCACCGGCAAATGGTACTCGTCAGGCCTGGCCTAGGGACAGCGGGGATCTCGTTACTCCATTCATGCAAGTCGACGATTAATCGACAAGGTATTACGCTACCTTAAGAGCCTCAGAGTTAGGCCCGCTCTTCACCAGGGTTTATCCTCCTTGGAAGGAGGTTTCGCCTCCTGGCAGTGAGCAGGAGTCAGCCTCGATACTCAGCCTTACGGCCTTGCCGAGACCTGTGTTTTTAATAAACAGTCGGACCCCCCTTGTTATTGCAACCTGACTATCTCTCTATTCAGAAAGGAGTCAGGCACTCCTTCTACCAAAGATACAGAGCTAATTTGCCGAGTTCCCTTAGGTCAGTTTTTCCTGTACGCCTAGGCCTTTTAAGCCAGGGACACCTTTACTGGTTATAGGTACGGTCTTGCAGAATCCTATAGGCTTGCTTTTCAGGGGTTCTTGGCCTTGCCAGAGCTTTGCAGCTATTCAGGGCTTTACACTCCTTCTCTTCATTACGAACCTCCAGACTGCTATGCCCCTTAACATCTCTCTCGAGATGTCCGGCTAGCCAAAAACGTCACAAGCCTATATTTCGTTGCCGAGTGTATCTGCAAGGCAGGCGAATATGAACGCCTTTCCCTTTTGTCCTGCTCCTGTTAGGGCAAGACTTAGGACCGGCTAACCCTTAGCTGATATTCAGTGCTAAGGAATCCGTGCCCTCTTCGGCGTTGTTCCTGCTTGGAACAATTGTTACTACTACCGCAAGGATCCATGTTGCTAACAGCTCCACTCCTTTTTACAAAGAAGCTTCTATGCTATCAGCACACCTTCCTACCAGATATTTTCCCACACGAGAAAATCTCTTGGGTATCGGCAGATGGTTTGAGCCCCGATCATTTTCGGCGCCCAAGGCCTAGAAGAGTGAGCTGTTACGCACTCTTTAAAGGATGGCTGCTTCTAAGCCTACCTCCTCTCTGTTTTTGGCTTTGGACTGCCTTACTTTACACTTAACCATCATTTAGGGGCCTTAACCCAAGTCTAGGTTCTTTCCCTCTCGGACTAAGAGCTTACCCCTTAGCCCCGACTCCTGGCGTCTTGGTTTCTAAGAGATTTGGAGTTTGACTACAAAGCTAGGGATTTCTCCCCACACTTTATAATCAGTATCTCTACCCTTTTAGAAAACTCAGCCAAGGCCATACTTAGGCATGTTTCGGAAGGAGCCTGCTATCACCAAGCTAGTCTAGCATTTCACTCCTAAACCCAGGTCACTCGAGCCGATAGAACGAACAACGATTAAGACCTCCATCCTTCTGAGGAAGGATTTCATCTTGCCCAGGTTTAGATCGCTTGGCTTCAGGTCTTATCCCTGTGACTTAAGGCTTTTTCAAACCCAGCTCCTTTCTCTTGCGAGATGCGAGCACTTGGTTTCCCTTGGCTTTCCTCTTTAAGAGTTAAGCTTGCCACAGAAATAAACTCCCTTGCTAGTGCTTCAAGACTAACGACAAGACACCGGCATTTCTCTTAGGCTTGTTCTCACGAACTTTGCCTTGGGAGAACTTTCCTTGGATGCCTTGCCAATCTATCGCTGCTTAGTTTCAGGGTCTTTGAACTGCCTGCCAAGGCTCCTTTTCAACTTCCCTTCACAGTACTAGTCTACTATCGGTCTCTGGTTATATTTAGAGTTAGGAGTAAATGCCTCCTGTATTTGCACGCGATTTCCAACGCACGCTACTCTGGAACTAGGAAAATCTTCCTCTTCCTCCTTGAATACAGGGCTATCACCCTCTATGGCGCTTCTTTCCAGAAGACTTCTTCTCAGAGGTTAAGGAAGTATTCCTGTCCAAACCCCACATCTCCCTGCTATTGCTAGCAGGGATTTGGTTTGCTCTTTTCCCTTTTCACTCGCCGTTACTCAGGGAATCGCTTTTGCTTTCTCCTCCTTCCGGTACTAAGATGCTTCAGTTCCCGGAGTAATGCTTCCTTACGGAATTTTTGGGAATCCTAGGTTCAACGCTTGCATGCAGCTACCCTAGGCTTATCGCAGCTTGCTACGCCCTTCTTCCGTTCCAGAGCCGAGTCATCCACTAAGCAGCTTAAGCATTTCAGACATTTTGCCTACCAGAGTTTAATCCTTTCGGGAATCTTTTTGCAAAACACAAAAAGACCTCTTTCTTCCCCCACAAAGAAACTTGTGAGGTGCATTTTTGGAATGTTGCATAAAGGAGGTGATCCGTCCGCAGGTTCCCCTACGGACACCTTGTTACAACTTAGCCCCCCTTATCTGGCATGGAATCGACTTTTCTACAAAAGCCTCATCCAAACCAAACTTGGCTGGCTTGATGGGCGGTGTGTGCAAGGACCAGGGACGTATTCACCGCGCCATAGTGAGACGCGATTACTGGGGATTCCAGCTTCACGAGGATGAGTTGCAATCCTCGATCTGAACCTAGACAGTGTTTAGGGATTAGCGTCTCTTTTCAGAGTAGCATCCTATTGTCACTGCCATTGTATGCCGCGTGTTGCCCAGGGCATTTGGGCCGTACAGACCTACCGTGGCCTACACCCTCCTCTTACTTGCGTAAGCAGTCTGGCTAGAGTGCTCCTCTCCAAAGGAAAAGATAGCAACTAGCCATATAGGTCTCGCCCGTTACCTCAGTTAAGAGGACGCCTCACGGCACGGGCTGGCGGTGGCCATACAACACCTCTCAGCGCATCAGGAAAGACCTTTAGCCTGTCCATCATCTTGCTGTCGGCCCTGGTAAGTTTATCGGGCGTTTCATCCAATTGAACCGCAGCATCCACCCCTTGTAGTAGTCCCCCGCCAATTCCCTTAAGTTTCACTCTTGCGAGCGTACTTCCCAGGCGGCAGACTTAATGCCTTCGCTACGGCACTCCTCTTTCTCTAGGAAAAAGGAGCACCTAGTCTGCATAGTTTACAGCTAGGACTAACCGGGTATCTAATCCGGGTCGCTCCCCTAGCTTTCGTGCCTCACAGTCGGGTCAGTTCTTGTCAGGCGCCTTCGCTACTGGCGGTCTTCCTAGGATTATAACATTTCACCGCTACCCTAGGAATACCCCTGACACCTTCCTGCCCCTAGCCTGGCAGTATCTCTAGCAAGCCTGTTGGTTAGGCCAACAGATTTCACCAGGGACTTACCAAGCCTGCTACGCACGCTTTAGGCCCAATATAAGGAGACACCACTTGTGGAGTACGTGTTACCGCGGCGGCTGGCACGTCTCTTGCCCTCCACTTATTCGCCAAGCTTTTTGCACTTGGCAAAAGCTAGCAAAGCTAGCACTGGAAGTCCCTCTGTCACGCTTTCGCGCATTGCAGAAGTTTCGCGCCTGCTGCACCCCTTAGGGCTAGGACCCTTGTCTCAGTGTCCTTCTCCCTGCTCCCTCTTTCGAGGCAGGTACCGATCTTGGGCTTGGTAGGCAGTTACCCTACCAACTACCTAATCGGCCGCAGTCCCATGCTAGGGCCAAAAATGATTTCAGCAATAAGTCATTCCAGAGTTTATTGCCTATGGAGGATTAACCTCAGTTTCCCGAGATTGCCTCCTCCCTAGCTTAGGTTGACCACGTGTTACTGAGCCGTATGCCAAGTACCCGAAGGCCTTTTGACTTGCATGGCTAAATCGGACTTCCAAAGCAGTGCCCGCCAGCGGGATCAGCTGGAATTCGGGCGGGGAATTTTAGATGTTTGCAACATTCCCTCAGGTTAAAAAAATCTTTAACCCTCATTATGTTGGCCTCAAGAGTATAAACTTTTTCAACTAAGAAAAAACTCCTAAGGCTCAGAGCTAAGAAAGCTTAGCTCTAAATATTATTGTGTGCCAAAGCTTTAAAATATTTTCTGATTTGTCTGCTTTTTTAAGGTTCAATCAGCAAGATCTAACTTCTTAAGCTCTTCTATTCTTTTCTCAGCACCAACAGAGCTGTTAAACATCTTCCAAAAAAGTTTTTTTAACCATGCAACCCATTCCCTATCATATATTTCATAAAAAACCCTTATTTTTTCTCTTGCATCTCTCTCCTCCTTTAACCTTACAACCCTATCGTCAACTATAAATCCCCTAAGAGGCTGGAGAGAATGCTTTATCTCGATCCCTTCCTCTCCGTATTTTTTATTTAGGGCCAACAGCTTCTCCAGGTTTTTAAAGGCAGAAAAGTCAACCCTTCCAACAACCTTCATGTTTGCACCTTTTTTCAGGATATTGTCAAGGGATTTTAGGACAGGTTTTTTTCTCTCTGTTACGTTTATCCAGGAGTTGTTTCCGGTAAAAACAAACAGGGTGTTTTCCGTTCCCTCCAAAAACTCTATTATATTCTGTTTTTTTGAGATTTTTGGGTCTCTGAATTTCTCAACAATAACATTCTTTTTCTTATCATCAATAAACTGCCAAATATCAAAGGGGTTGAATTCCTGCTTTGACTTTGCGTTTACAATATCGTTTAATATTCTTTCCTGAAACCCTGTTTTTGAAACCTTTTCAAGAGCCGAGGAATAAACAACCTTTAGGGCCCCATGACTTCCTCTCCTAAAAACCTTCAGTGTTAGTGTCCCATACTCTTCAGATATTTTTCTCACGTATTCGTCGGTTGTTTTCCAGCTTTTTCCTATGTGTGTGGATATCTCCTGGATACTTCTTGGTTCCTTCTCAACATATTCCTCAATATCTCTTATGGTTTTAAAGTCAAGAACCATATTTCTTCTCTCCTCAAAAACCTTAAAAAACATTCTAAAACTACTAAGAAATATTTTTACATGTATTTTTAATAGAAATAAAACTAATAGTTCTTGGTATGGGAGAGAAGGGGACCGAGGAAATAACACAAAACAACTTGGATAGGCTTTTCTACCTCTCAGAAATAATTTCTTCCTTAGCAATCAACAGCAGCTTTATCTATCTTATGGAAGAGATAAAACAAATGGTATGGGAAGGGAGTTTGGGAAAAAAGGGAAAGATAGAGATAGTCTTTGATTTCAAGACAAGCAACTCAGAACATTTCAAGAGCTACTTTTCTTTATTAAAGGAAAAGGTTGGGTTGTTTCTTGAAAAGGAAAAATTTCCAATTGAGGCTTTTGACATGGTTTTTGTTAAGCTTACAATAGACTATAGCTTCTACGATGTCTTTGGTTATCTTAGCAACAAGAATTTTGTGGTTGTTGCAAGGACATATCTTAAGAAAGACACAAGACAGATAGAGGGAGTAGCACAAAGAGCACAATGGGCCTAAGACAGGTTGTGCATCTCCCTTAGGTCTTTTTCCATAAATCTTAGGTTTTCAGGAATCTCAATATTTGAAATGCCTTCTTTCAGGGAAACACCTTTTTCTTTTTTCATGTTCCATACTTTGCTGTTAAACTGAGAAACCTCCTCAAGCCCTGCTTTTATCTTGCTTTCAACACCTATTTTTTCTGGAAATTTCTCAAGGCAAATGTTTTTTCCATAAATTTCCTTATAAATTTTATATGTTATGAAAGGAATAACTGGGTAAAGCATTTTCAGTATTGTCTGTAAAGACTTATGCAAAGCATATTTTGCTGATAAGCAATCATTTTTTCCAAATTTATTTTCTGTGTTATAGGCTCTTTTCTTTACCATCTCTAAATAGTGAGAGGCAAAATACTCCCAAGCAAAATGTCTTAGCTCTGTTGTCGCACGATAAACGTTATAAGTTGAAAAGCTTACATCAATTTTTTTTCTGACCTTTTCCAACTCTGCTAAAAACCACTTATCTGTTTCAACAAGATTTTTTTCATCAAACTTTTCAACTTCTTTCCACTCAAACTTACTTATAAATTTGGAAATATTCCATAACTTGATAAGAAATTTCTCCTCCGCAGCAATTTTTTTCTCGCTTATGATAAAGTCTGTTTTATGAAGGTTTCCTTCAACTGCACTCCATAGCCTAAACGCCTCTGCACCAAATTTTTTTATGATCTTGCTTGGTTCTATTTTCTCTCCCTTACTTTTACTCATCTTTTCTCCTTTTTTGACAAGAATATGATAGTTTACCCAAACATTTTCAAAGGCTTTTTTACCTGTTAGCTGGAAAACTCTTAGCAGTGTGTAATATAACCAAGTCCTAATTATTTCCTTTCCCTGAGGTCTTAAGGTAAACGGAAGATATTCCTTAATCTTCTCAAAATCTGTAGTTTTTGCAAGCCTTGATGCAAGAAAGAAAACAGATATCGAGGAGTCAAACCAAGTGTCAAAAACTCTCTGCTCTCCTTTAAACTCCTTGCTACCACATTTTGGGCATTTGTCCACAGGTGGTTTTTCTTTCCATGGCTGATAGTATTTTATTTCATCTTTTTTTTGCTCAGGAATTATTGTGTGATTGCATTTTTTACAATACCATATAGGAATCTCCGTGGCGTAAAACCTTCTTCTAGATATTGCCCAGTCCATACTAACCGAGTCAATCCAGTTTTCCAAGATGTTTCTGCTTTTCTCGTCAAAAAACCTTATTTCCTTTTGTAGTTTCCTCAAGTCTTTTAGGAAATCCATCTGTTTCAAGTAAAACTCTTTCATTTCTATAAACTCTAAGTCCTCCTTACATCTTTCGCAAACAGGGGTTTTGTGTGTTGTTTTTTCTCTTTTCTCAATAAAACCTTTTTCTTCCAACTCTTTTGTGATTTTTTCCCTTGCTTCCTTTATCTTTAATCCAGCCAAAAAACCAGAGTGCTCATTCATCTTTCCCTCTTTGTTTATTAAAACCAAGGGATCTAACTTTTGCTCCCTAAAGAACAAAATATCCATATAGTCGCCAAAGGAACACATCATAACAAGCCCAGTTCCCTTTTCAACTTCTGCAATTGGGTGTGCCATTATCTTAATTTCTCTTTCATAAAGAGGAATAACTGCATGTTTTCCCTCTAAGTGTTTGTATCTTTTGTCCTCAGGATTGAATAAAATTGCTTTGCAAGCTCCTAAAAGCTCAGGCCTTGTTGTTGCAACAGTAATTTCCTCATTAGTTTCCTTAACCTTAAATTTAACATAGTTAAAATAGGTTGGCTTTTCCTCATATGCTATTTCCGCATCTGCGATTGTTGTTCTGCATCTTGGACAATAGTTGCTAATTTTCACATCTTCGTAAATTAGGTTTTTCTTGTAAAGATAAATAAAACTTGCTTGTGTCAACGCCCTGTATTCCTCATCATCAGTATAGTAAACATTCCAAGCGTTTTTTCCTTTTTCATAGCTATTGTAAGTTATTCCCAACCTCTTAAAATCTTTTGTTGAGATATCTGAGGCTTCCTTTAAGATTTTTCTACAATATTCTAGAAATTTTTCCCTTGGAATTTCATGTGCAGAAATGCCAAATTTTTTTTCTGCGGCGATTTCAATCGGCAAACCATTTCTATCTATGCCTAAAGGAAACAAAACTTTTTTTCCTTTCATTCGTTGATAACGAACAAAGAAGTCTTTCCATATATAGGCAGAAGCCTGCCCTATATGAATTGGTGCGTTTGCATATGGTGGCGGGGTGTCTATAGAATAAAGCTCGTCAAGCCTGAGTTTTTTTTGATTTGAAAAACCATAGAGTTTTTCCCAGTCTTTTTCCCAGTCCTTAAGGATTTCTTCCTCAAAAGACTTATCCCATTTTTTTTCTTTTAGCATAAGAATCCCTTAAAATCAGCTTTCTCTTCTCTTTCTTCTTTTTCTTTTCTGTTTTCTCATTTTCTTTTTTCTCCATTTCCATCTTTGCATTGCCTTTGGTTTCTTAAATCTGCTTGATTTTTTCTTTCTTGTTCCCATCTTAAAACCTCGTTAGATTATAAAAAACATTAAAATATTATAAATGTTAAGAAAACAAATTTAAAAAAACAATTTTAAAGATGCCCCTGCCGGGATTCGAACCCGGGTCACGGCCTCGAAAGGGCCGGATGCTTGGCCAACTACACCACAGGGGCGCCTAAACCAGAAAATCAAAGTCCTTAAACAAAATGGAGAGGGCTCTTCTTTAAAAACTTTTTTTATTCTTTTGAGTTATGGCAAGATTTCCAGAGGCTGAACAAAGGCTTTTTCAAAAGGTTTATGTTTGCAAGAAATGCAAGACAGTAAATAAGCCAAAGTCAAGAAGAAAACCATTGAAATGCAGGAAATGTGGATCAAAAGACCTAAGACTTAAGAGAAAAAAGAAGCAGTAGCTAAAACCAGCTCTCTAGTTTTTTTTGAGAGCCTTTTTCATCATGTTTGAATAAAAACTTTTGCAAGGCATTCTCAACCCTTACTTCCGAGAAATCGTGTTTGTCAACAAGAAATTTTTTGATTTTTCCAACATCTGGCTTCTTAAACTCTATTTTATAGTTTTTAACTATGTCTGGCTTTAGGAAAATATCTTGAACCTCTTTCCATTCCTTAAAATCATATGAAAACCTATCAAGAAGTTCCTCAAAAGTTTTTGTGTTTTTAACAAGCTTTAGAGCGGTTTTTGGTCCCACTCTTTCTGCCTTGTCGTTGAAGTCTGTCCCAACAAGCATCGCAATCCAGATAAGTTTTTCCCTTGTTATTTTATTTTTCTCCAGGGTTTTGGAAAGAATGACTTTTTCCGAATTAACATCGATAAAAATTTCCCTACCAGGAAGTTTCCTTCTTCCGGAGATAGTGACATTTCTGTAAAGAGTTTCCCCACCGTAAAGCAGGGTATCAAAGTCCTGGCTTATAACTCCCTGTACATCTCCCTCTGAATTCATATAGGCACACTGGGCTTCGGCGTCGTACTTTGCCACAAGATATGGAAACCCCATATACCCAAGAAGTTCCTTGGATGACTCAACAAGATCCTGGGTAACCTTAATGCTTCTCTGGGCAAACAAGGCAGCTCTCTCAAGATCCCCCTCCTCTAGGGCCTTTCTTTCCTCCTCCCTTGCTTTTTCCTTTTCCCTCTCTCTTTTTTTTATTTCCTTCTCCTTTAGTCTTTGGGGCTCTCCATCAAAAACAAAAACAGGCTTTATGTCTTGTTCGTACCATCTTATACCCCTGTAAAACAATCCAGATAAATGACTTGTTATTCTTCCCTTTGAGTCCATAAGCAAGGAGTTGTCCTGCCCCCTTATGTTTGCCAAAAACTGATAGATAATATTATATGCATCTATTGCAAGAACACCACGAATTTGTTCAAGAGGAATTTCCTCTCTATAAACAATGTCTTTTATGTCAACACCCATCAAGGAAAAAAGAAGTTCAAATACTTTAAAACATTTGTGTAAATCTTAGGCATCTCTTAAAAAGCTTTTCTTAAATCTTCAATTAAGATGGCAATTTCTCTTGTTTACGTAATTCTTTTTCTGTTGATATTTGTGCCGCCTTTTTTTCTTCGTTTTTTCAAAAATCTTGATGTCAGACTTTTTATCTCGTTTTACAGGACAAAAAAAGGAATGAGTTTAATTAAAAAAATTTCAAAGCTAAGGTTTTGGTCAGCACTTTCAACAACAGGGCTTGTTCTTGGTTTTGGGACCCTTGCCCTTGACTACTTATTTTTCAAAAAGCACAAAACAGGAAAAAGAGTTTTTCTTGTTGTCATTTCATTTGTTTTTCTTTTTTTATTTTTTGTTTTCCTAGATTTTCTTCTTTCAAAGTTTTTCAACATTGAGTTTTCATTAACAACAATAAGGATTTTGGGGCATCTTTCCCTGGCTGGGTTTGGTTTAAGTATCTTTGCCATGGTTCTTCTTGCCTACAATGCCTATATCATATTCTCAAAAATAATGGTAGGTCAAACCGCCTTGCCTGGGATAGCACCCTTGTTACCTGGCATTGAAATAAGGAACGTGCCAATAGTAGTTCCCTGGCATGGCTGGATAATTCTGATCGCAATTCTAATAATTCATGAGTTGTCACACGGAGTTCAGGCATTTGTTGAAAAAATAAAGCTGAAAAACCTGGGAGTTATTCTTCTTGGCCTGCTTCCTATAGGTGCTTTTGTTGAGCCTGATGAAAAACAGCTTTCAAAACCAAAAAACGACGCAAAAACCCTAAGAATTATCTCCGCAGGCCCTACCTCAAACATTTTTCTTGCCTTTCTTCTCATGATCTTGGTTTTTTTCATATTAAAACCAGTTATGATTCCTGGAATGCTTGCATATGAAAAAACCTTGGAGAAAAGAGTTGAGGTTGTTGGAATAACTGGTGAACCACCAAGGGAAAGCCTACCAAAAAACTCTTTTATAATAAGTATTGACAACAAAAAAGTGTCGACAATAAAGGAGCTAAGCGATGTTTTGGATAAGAAGGAAAAAGGCGCAGAAGTCTTGATATCTTATTTACATAACAATCAAATTTTTGAAAAAAACCTCAGACTTAAGGACGGAATGTTGGGAATAAGGGTTCGGGAAAGTTTTTTGGAGGAGCCAAATCTAAGCTATAAGCTAAAATCATTTTTCCTTTCAACAGGGCTGACAACAAAACACTCTCAAAACTTTTTATTTTGGTTTATAATTTTAAACATAGTTGTTGCGTTTACAAATTTCCTACCAATACTTCCGTTTGACGGTGGAAGGCTTGTAACAATCCTATTTACTCCGTTTGTTTTGGGAAAAAGGAAAACTGAAAATCAAATAAAACTAGCAAGGAAAAGAATAGCATCCTTTTTCCTAACATTGGGAATTTTTCTTTTTATTGTAAACATACTTCCTATTTTCCTTTAAAATTTTAAAAAAAAGAAAAATAGAAAAAGGCTTTAAAAGCCTTTTTTCAAGTTAACTTAGCCCAAATACTCTATTCCTAACTCATCTCTTGATGGGGTCTTTCCCTTTACTGTCTCTCTTCCCTTTATGTATGGGCTTTTTACTCCTGTGAAGATTGCTATTACCTGTATGGTGTTTCCAATGCTTGGGTCTAACCTTGATCCCCATATAACTGTTGCCTGTGGGGAAACCCTCTCAGTCAAGAGCTCACCAACTGCGTTTGCCTCTCCTATTGTCATGTCTTCAGAGCCAGAGATATGGATCAAAACTCCTTGTGCGTCATCAGTGCTTACGTCTAGTAGTCTGTTCTTTAGGACATCATCAACAACCTCCTCTACTCTGTTTACGCCTGCTGCCTCACCAACAGCAATCAATGAAACTCCTTTGTTTGCCATAACAGCTCTTATATCTGCGTAATCCAGGTTGATTAGGCTGGGCGTTGTTATTGTTTCCGTTATTCCTGTTACTGCCTTTGCTATGATTTCGTCAGCAACCCTAAAGGCATCTTCCATAGGCAGGTTTGGAACAAGCTCAACCAGCCTGTTGTTATCTAAGATAACAACAGTGTCTGTGATTTCCTGCAGCCTGTTTATCCCTAGCTCTGCGTTGTAAACCCTTGCTCTTTCTAAGGCAAACGGAAAGTTGACAACAGCGATTGTTATCGCGCCAAAGTTCTTTGCAATCTCTGCGATTATCGGAGCAGCACCTGTTCCTGTGCCTCCTCCCATTCCCGCGCATATAAAAACCATATCGCTGTCTTTCAACAATTCCTCCAAGGCATTTCTTGAGGCTTCAGCAGCTTTTGCTCCTATGTCCGGATATCCTCCTGCGCCAAGTCCTCTTGTAACGCTTTTTCCGATAAGGACCTTTGTTATTTCATCAGGAATAAGAGCCAGATGTTGCTTGTCTGTGTTGATTGCGGCTAGATGTGCACCTCGTACTCCCATCTCGTAAATTCTTCTTAGAGTGTTACATCCTGCTCCCCCAACACCAACAACAACAATCCTAGGAGCAGCAAACTCTATGTCTTTTTCCTTTGCTTGGACAGCGGTTTTCCTCCCAACTGCCTTCTGAACTAATGTCTTCATCATTACACCTCCTTGCATAAATAGTTTTTACTAATTAAAGTAATGTCAAGGTTATTTATATGGCTTTTTAACACTCTAAGGCCTAAAATAACATGTTTTTAGCTTATTTTTGATGTTTTTATAGGAGAAAAACAACTTTAAAAACCTTAAAAAACAAAATTAAGACATTTTAACTAATATTTTTCCTTTCTTTTTGTTTTTTTTCCCTCTTTTCTTTATTAAACTCCAAATAAACTATATTTTATTATAAAAATAACTTAAAAAGAGTTTTTTAAACTAAAAAAGCTTTTTTAATGGTTTTTTAGCCCAAAGTTTTCTTATTAGTCCTTAACAATATTTTGTTTTTTTAAAAAACGTTATTCTTTCTTTTTTTTAAAAAATATTCGTTATTCTTCTTTATTTTAAATAAAAAGAAGACATTTACAGTTTAACAACATTTAGTTGTTTTTATTGTTTTTTCAATATAAAAAAGACTTGAGCAAAAACAATATTGTGTTTATTTGAAAACTTCGTGTATTTTTTATCCCTTAAAACCAGACGGGCCTGGGAGGGATCGAACCTCCGACCTTCTGGTTAACAGCCAGACGCTCTACCATTGAGCTACAGGCCCATGGGTCGGACGGGACTCGAACCCGTAACCACCTGGTTAAGAGCCAGGTGCTCTACCAATTGAGCTACCGACCCACGGAGAGAGAGGGATTTGAACCCTCACGGGCTTTCGCCCACTAGCTTAGCAGGCTAGCGCGTCTACCAGTTCCGCCATCTCTCCTAAAAACAAAGCAACCTAAAAATAAAAATCCTTCAAAGGTTTTTAAATCTATTTAGAGAAAAGCAGAGAATAATAGGCTTTGAGCATAGTGGTTTTAAATAAAAAAGAGGTTTAAACAAAATAACAGTTTTAATAAAAGGTTTAAGGTGTGAGGATCCTTCATTTAACCCCCTTTTCGCTGGGTGAGCCTATCCTCCTCACACCCTCCAACCTAATACAATAAGCTAAAGCAAATTTAAATCCTCTTTACAAAATGCACTATACTTTTATGTAAATTTCATCATTTTCGGATTTGCCTCTTTGTTTTGTAGCGAAAAAGTAGAAAAAACCAAGACAAAGGAACATCAACAAGCCAGCAAACCCAAAACTTCCTGAGAAGCCAGCCAGGTCCAGGAAAAAACCAGCCAGGATTGGCCCAAGGATATTTCCCAGACTTAGGGAGCTATCAAGAACAGCGATACTTGCTCCCATCCCATATCTTCTTCCAAGACCTGCTGCCAACGCTGTTAAGGATGGTAAGGCAATGGATGTTCCCAGGGCAAGAAAAACAATTGTGGCTATTATGCTATAGAAGTTTGGAGAGAAGGCAAGAAAAACAAGTGCAAGAACAAGAACCATTCCTCCAACAAGGGCTAGCTTGATTCTGTCTTGTCTATCAGCCTTTATCCCAAAAAACCTTTGGAGCCCACCAAGAACAACTATATATAGAGTAAGAAGAATTCCGATTGTTAAGGGACTTTTTCCCAAGCCAGCAAGAAGAAGCGGAAGAAGAACAAGTAAGATTCCTCTTATTGTTGCCTCGCCGCTACCAAAGAAAATAAGCCCTCTCATCATGTTGTTTTTCAGTATTTTCCTTAGGGATATTTTTCTTTCCTTGTGGTGTTTTGGCCCTATGTTTGGGACAAAAGTAAGGATTATTATTCCGGCTAAAAAAGATGCCAAGGCCATGAAAATAAACGGAAAGTCGTATGAGTAGTTTGCAAGAAAACCACCAAACAAAGGGCCCAAACCAATCCCAAGAAAAACAGATACGTTAAACGTACCAAAAGCCTCTCCCTCTTTTTTGTGTGGGGTTATATCTCCTACGTAAGCAAGGGCAATCGGTAAGACTAGGGCAGCTGCAAAACCATGAAGAAACCTTATAATCAAAAGCTCGTATGAGTTGATAACAATAACGTAAAAAACTGAAAAAAAAGCAAAGAGAAAAAGTCCCAAGACAAGAAAAAGCTTTCTTCCCCTTATGTCTGAGAACTTCCCTATAAGCGGAACAAAAACCAGCTTGGAAATTGAGAATGCTGAAAAGATTAATCCAAGCAAAAGCCCCTTTGCCCCTAGATCCACTGCGTATTTTGGAAGGAAAGGGACAATCGCAGTCAATCCCAAGGTTGTGATAAAAACAGCCAAAAACATAAAGTTGAAAATTCTTCTTTTTTCGCTTTCTTCCATCTATATAAAAAGCTTTAAATACTCTTAAATTTTTTATTCTTTAGAACTAAAAAAGGATTTCTTATGGGGCTCTATGAA
>JAFCFF010000043.1 GCA_017608775.1 Candidatus Iainarchaeum sp.
GCAACATTAAGCCCAAAGCTAAATTCCATTTCTTTCACCTCCAATAATTATAAATAATTATAAATAAAAAAGTTTTTAAATATATCCCTGAGAAAAAATTGCCACTAGCGCTCAATTCTTTCAGCCAAAACAACAGCAAGAACTATTGGAAGCATTACAAATAACCAAAAAACCAAAAACCTTCCATCTCGCAAATACTCACTAGGCAACAAAAAACAAGACACCGTAAAAGAACTCAAAAACCCTAGTCCCATAACCAAACTTATAACTGTGTCTCTGCTAATATGCAAATACTTCTTTTCGTGAGTCCTTACACTCATAACATATCACCTCTTTCATTTTCCATCCACCAAGGAACCTTATCCTTTTTCTTAAACACTGCTTTGAATGCTTCTGTGCCACACTCCTTGCAAAAACCATATCCTTTTATCTCCAAATACTTCTCTTCTTTCCTAGACAAAGGCAAAATTTCAGTCCAAACCCAGCCATAATTGCATCTACACTCAACCATACTATGCCTCCTTTCTACCAATCTTATACTTACTCTTAACTCTTTCAACTCTAGCATTCAGAAAATCCTTGAAATCATACAATGCTCTCTGACTTCTCAACACCTCCCCTTTTTCAACAAAACTCAATACATTGTCCTCATACTTTCTGGCTATCAATTCTATTTCTTCAGCCAACACCTTCACAAAATCCACTTCATTCACGAAACACCACCTACTCTACTAATCCTCTCTTTTCTATTACATCAAATAACCATAGTAGGATATTTCCCCAAAAAGCCACAGCTGCACCAACAAGAAAAAAATAATTAAAAGAAAATATAATGTCTGCTATACTACCTATAATCACTGGAGCTACAAACCATAGTACTAATACTGCTCTTACTATCCAATTAACAAAAATTGTATCATTGCTCTTGCTACTCATACAAATTTCACCACCTTATATTTCTTTCAATCTCAAATGCAATAGTCAGACCTACTGCTAAAGGCAACATCATCAAGCACGCCATAAAAATAACATCCATAAATCCAATTCCTATCTGGCACGCCATCGGGTACATCAAAAAAATTGCCGAACCAAATGTTGCAACACACCCTAGTATGACAGACAAGTCTGCTAACATCCACCTGTCTGCATGAAAATACTTACTTTCATGTTCTTCTATATCTTTTTTCACTTTCCACCACCTACCTTTTTTGCTTAGAATTCATAATCACTGTATTTCTATACAGCATTTCTTTTTCAATAAACTCAAGCTCTCTATTCAACTCATTCCAACTGTGGTAAGCAAGACATATTCCTAAAAGAAAAGGTATTATTCCAAAAAACCACCACCACAATTGAGACACTTCTCCACTAACCAATATTACAAACCCTGAAACAGCAGCTACTGTTCCAAATACTATATCTCCTACACATTTTCCTATTCTTTCTGGAAATGTATTCTGCATCATTTTATTACCTCAAAAATTTTCACTCTACCATTAAAGAAAACTTCCTTGAAATATTTCTTAGTATCATCAACACCAAACCACAGCTTAACCATAGTAGAATTATTAGCCTTGTCCCTCAAAGCATTAACAAAATCACAATAGTCCCAAAACTGTTTTCCACCAACAGTTCTTGACGGCATCCTACTCCACTCGCCAAAACAATTTCTATCCCTAAAAATGCTCTTATACTCTAAAGCATAGTCAAAGCCATTACTGTCTCTTGTTCTAACAAATCGAAAAGCAATCATTTCAATTTTCCTTACGTCATCTTGTGATATAACAACATAGTCAATTCCATACCTTAAACAATACAAATAAGAGTGTCTTGGATTTTCTAACAACAAAATATGTGATGTAACACGCAAAAAACCAGGTGAACGATAACCATTGTCAGTAAAAGTTTTTTTCTCTCCAACAAACTGAACCCAGTAACCTTTGTCCCACCACGCCAAAACATTTGCATCAGCAGGAATGCTGTCTTTCATCCACTCGCTTGCTGTACTGAAACCTGTTTCGTCAACCAACATCTTTGTTTCATTCAACAAAATCGCTGTTGTCAAAAAAGACACTCCTAATATTCCAATAACCAAATACTGATTGAAAAACTGTTTTCTTTCTTCAACAAACTCAAAAACCTTTCCAGCTCCAAAACATACTGGTAAAGAAAAAGCAAAACAAAAAAACAATCTATAGTATGCCATTGGCAGTAAAACCATTGACCAAGCAAAAAACAAGTCATTCGAAACACTTTCCTTTCCCCTAAAAGACTCATATAAAACGATAGCAATTGCTACAACAAATAATAACAACATTGCTCCATACTTTTCGTTGAAAAACAGGTGACCTGGTATCATTTCTCCAATTTCGACAAATTCTGTTGGCATTTTTGCAAATAAAATAATTGAAAGCAAAAGACCTGTGACAAAAAACTTGAAAGCAAATAAACAATATTTTTCATTTTTTGTTAGTTTGAGCAGAGCAAAAGTTGTTATTCCTGTGCATAAGAAAATAGCAGAAAATACAATTGTTTGTATTGCAAGTGCTTGCCCCATATATATATTCATATTATACAGAATAACACTAACCATGTCATAATTCAGGGATGTTCCAGCTAAAAACACTCCAAATGCAATGAAAGAAATTACAAGATGCTTTTTGACCTCATTCTTTTCATACAATGAATGAAGTAAAGTTAGTAAAAAGAAAAACAACAGTATTGGCACTAGTATTAGTCCCATTTCCCACAAGAAAGTTGTTGTTACAAATAACATTCCTGCAGCAAATGAAAACAGTTTAAAGTTCGAGTTTTCATCAAAAGCTTTTAGCAAGAAAAAAAAGCCAAATAGCATAAAGAAAAAACCTAAACAGTCTTCTTCAAAAAAGCCAGACATCGTACGGTAAACAAAACCATACAATACAGCAACTGCTATCGCAGTAACAAGCCCTGCTTTTTTTCCATACATTTTTCT
>JAFCFF010000010.1:0-8347 GCA_017608775.1 Candidatus Iainarchaeum sp.
AAACGAGTGGATAGACGTGCCAATAGAAGACAGGCGTAAACAAAAGCTGAGCAATGAAAAAATAGTTGAGCTTGCAAAAATATCAAAAAGAATTGAGGAACACTATAACTTTCCACAAGATATAGAGTGGGCATTGGAAAAAAATAAGTTGTTTATAGTCCAGACAAGAGCCATAACTACTTTGGAGAAAAAAATAATAAAAAAAGAAAGGGAAATAAAGGGAGAAGTTATTCTAAGGGGGCTGGCTGCAAGTCCTGGGATTGCCTATGGAACCGTGAAAATAATTTCAACCTTGAAAGACCTTGGAAAGATAAAAAAAGGAGATGTTCTTGTGACCGGGATGACCTCTCCTGACATGGTTCCTGTGATGGAAATTGCATCTGCGATATTAACGGACGAGGGAGGAATAACCTCTCACGCAGCAATTGTCTCAAGAGAGCTAGGAGTTCCAGCAATCGTAGGAACAGAAGAGGCAACTAAAATATTAACAGATGGAGAAAAAATCACGGTTGATGGAAGTAACGGAGTTGTTTACAGGGGAGAGATTGATTTTGAGGAGAAGAAAAAAATAGGAAAATCAAGAAAGGAGAGACCAGAAACCCTTGTGAAAATCAAGGTAAACATTTCCCTGCCCTCAGCCGCAAAAAGAGCTGCAAAAACAGGAGCAGATGGTGTTGGTCTCCTAAGAGCAGAACACATGTTTGCTGAAACCGGAGTTCATCCCTATCACTGGAAAAAGGAGTTTACCGACGAGGAAATTGTGGACATGATCAAAAAGAAAATACAAATAATTGCAAAGGAGTTTAGGGAAAAGCCAATTTGGTACAGAACATTTGACGCAAGGACTGACGAATACAGAAATTTAAAATATGGAAACAAAGAACCAAAAGAGGGAAATCCTCAGCTAGGCTACCATGGTGTAAGAAGAGGAATAAGGGAAAAATGGCTTCTTAAGCTGGAATTTATGGCAATAAGGGAATTACATAATATGGGCTACACAAACATAGGAATAATGCTTCCGTTTGTTGTTCATCCAAGTGAGGTTGTTGAGGCAAGGGAGATTTTAAGAGAGGTGGGGCTGGAGCCTGGCAAGGACGTTGACTTGGGAATAATGATAGAAACCCCGGCATCTGCCTTAATCATAGATGAGTTTCTTGATCTTGGAGTTGACTTTGTTAGCTTTGGAACAAACGACCTAACACAGCTGGTTCTCGGAGTTGACAGAAACAACGAAAAGCTAAAAGATATCTACAACGAACTCCATCCTGCAGTCTTAAGAATGCTACATAACGTTATCTCAAAATGTAATGAAAGAGGTGTGCCAACAAGCATTTGTGGGCAGGCTGCGTCAAACCCTGAAATGGTTGAGCATCTTGTCAGGTTTGGTATAAAAAGCATCTCTGCAAACATAGACGCAGTTGAGATGGTAAGAGAAAAAGTCAGAGATGTTGAGGAAGAAATTTATAGGTAGTCAGATTTTTTCTACCTTGATTTCTGGTTTTAGTGGTAATGCCTTTCCTTCTTCCTTTTCTCTTTCCTTGTTTATAAGAACCTCGGCCCTGAAATCCTCCTCAAGCCTTTGTTTTTGCTGTTTTAAAAATTCCTCCTCATCAAACCCTCTTTCCTTCCATGTGCTCTTCTCAACAAACTTTCTCAAGATTTTGGCAGGCTCTTTTCCTTTTTTCTTTATTTCCTCAACCGTAAACGCCTCTTTTATTGTGGCGTTGTAGTCCCCCTTATTCTTTTCCAGAATTTTTAAGAGATCTATCTTCCAGTTTGGAGAGGTGAAAACATAAACTCTTTTTTTATCTTCTTTGTTTATGTTTGCCAACTTTAAAATTTCATCGAAATCCTCAAGCAGTGTTTTATAGTAATCTTCCTTTGCCTCTGTCTCCTCATTTATTTTTGTTTTATCAAGTTTGGGGAGTTCTTCCAGGGAAATAAAGTCCTTATTTCCAAAATTATGCCAAATCTCCTCGCAGGTAAATGGAATAAAAACAGAGGCAAGCTTTAGCCAGTCCAAAAAAGTATTTTGGGAAAGTTCTTTGTTTGGAGCCTTTGAAAGATAGTACTTAAAGTCATTTAAGAAATCAAAAAAAACAGCCTGAGAAAGCTCTTTGATATTAAATTCTTTGTTTGCCTCCTCAATTTTTTTAACTAGTTTGCTAAACTTTGATTGAAGCCAAGAATCAAGAAACTTGTTTTCCCTGGTTTTTTTAAGAGATTTGATTTTTTTTGCAAAGGAATAAATAGACTCTATTTTTTTCTTATAGGTCATAAGCACATTCTCGTCCCAGAAAAAATCCAGATCAGAAGAGGCGATGTTACAGTAGAAGAGTCTTAGGGTGTCTGCACCGTATTTTTCAAGTATTGCCGGCAATGGTTTTGCCCCTCCCTTGCTTTTTGATATCTTTCCTGTTGGTTCAACAACCCACCAGTTTACAAATATTCCTTTTGGCCATTTTTCTCTATCCAAAATCGCAACATGATTCATCAGAAAAACAGGAAAGTGAACTGTTTTGTGTTCCTTTCCGCCAAGATTGATATCGAGAGGATACCAATATTTGAAGTCCTCTCTTATTTTTCTCAACAAATCTTGGGGAATTCCTGTGGATTTTGAAACTTTTGAGATTTCCCCCTTTCCAAGAAAAACAAAGTCGAAAAAATCCTCTGTCATTTGCTCTGTCTTTAGAGCCCCTTCGTTGAAGTATTTGGAAACAATATAGTATGAGGGATAAAGTGTTGAGTCTGCTATTGGCTCTATAATCCATTCTCTATCAAAGGGAAATTTTGTACCAAGCCAAGAGCCCTTTCTTACCGCTGCCCTGTCCTTAAACCAGTCCAAAACTCCTGGTAGCTCCTCCTTATATCTGTCTGGTTTTATGAACATCGACTTAACATGTTGCTTTGTTTTTTCGGTTAATTCCCTATCGCTGTATTTTATAAACCATTGGTCAGGAACCTGGACAACAACAACTTTTTTTCCACATCTACAAATAACTTCTTCGGATAGCTCATACATATGTTCAAAAAACTTCGGATATTTTTCTACAACCAAATCTTTTACAACAGAGACTTTTTCCCCCCTAAAGGGAGCCACCCTGAAAACACCTTTATGAAATTCTTCCTTGTAAAGTTTTTTTGTTGCTCCCTCCAGCCTTGGATCTTTCTGGTTTTTTATCCCTGTTTCAACAACAACATCTCTTGCAGGTATCTCTGAATAACCAGCAATCTCTATTATTCCCGCTGGTTTTATCTTTTCAAGTAGGTCCAAGTCCCTAAGAGCAACATAGTCATATGGAGCATGAGCAGGAACAGACATCACGATGCCTGTTGCGTTGTTGGTGTCAACAAAACTTGCCTCTAATATTGGAATTTCTTTTTTGTTAACAAAGTTGATTGCAGTCATGGAAAGAATTTCTTTTGGAGAGATTTTTTCCTTTAGCTTAAGCTTAAATCCCTGATAGTTAAGCTTGGAAAACGCTTCTTTGGAAATTATCCATTCTTCGTTGTTTTTTTCCGCAACAACATATTCCCCCTCAAGATTTATCCAGATATTTGTAACCCCAAAAACAGTTTCCGGCCTGAGAGTTGCACAAAGCAAAAATCTTTTTTCTTTGTTTTTTAAAGGAAACTTTAAGATGTTAAAATCTAAGATCTCTGCATTTCCTCCCTTTAGGATGTCTGTCTGAGAGGGATCTATCGCAACCGGCCCACACTCTAAACAGGATGAGGAATAATGCTCCTTCTGAATCAAATATCCTCCTTCCATCAGTTTCCTGAACTGCCACTCTATAAACCTTGAATAGTCTGGGCTTGTGGTCTTGATCTGTCTTGAAAAATCAATTGTATATCCCATTCTCTTCCATTTTTCTATGTAATCCTTTGAGAAATAGTTTATCAAAAAATAAACATCAGACATTTTTTCTATATCTTCTGGTCTTGCACCGTTGTATTTTAGGGAGTTTATCGTCTCAGCATCCTTTCTTTCTATTCTTCTTGAGAGTGCAATTGGGGGAAGCCCAGAACAATGATAGCCAGCAGGAAATAAAACATTGTATCCTTTTGCCCTCATTATCCTTGCAATAACATCAGCATAGGTATATCCTCTCATGTGTCCTATATGTAAAAATCCAGAGAGGTTTGGATATGCAAAAACTATGAAAAACTTTGGTTTGCCTTCCTCTCTTTTGGCAAGAAATATGTTGTTCTTAAACCATTCTTTTTTCCACTTATCTTCTATTTCTTTTTGATTCATGAAATCACTTTAGGAAACAAAGAAGTCATAGAAAAAAGGTTTTAAAAACTTTAAAAAGCTAAGAGTTTAAGATGAAAAGAAAAGAAAGAATCCTTCTTGCTGTTATAGGAAGAGCTTCTGCCGGTAAAGACAGCGTTGCAGGGTTTTTCAAGAAAAAAAAGTTCAAACACATTTCCTTACCTGACACGCTTAGAGAGCTTATGAGAAAGAAAAAAGAGGGCTTGTCAAGGGAAAATATGATTAGGTTTGCGGTAAGAGTTGCAAGGGAGAAAGGCCCTGACTACCTGGCAAAAAAGGCATGGGAAAAAGCAAAAGGCTGGAAAGGCAATATAGTAATCTCCGGGGTAAGACATCCTGCGCAGTGGAATTTTTTTAAGAAAAAGGGCTTCAAGTTGATTTCAGTCGTTGTTAAGGACAAGGCAAGATATGAGAGAGCAAAGAAAAGAAAGAGGGTTGGGGAGGAAAAAATAAGTTTCAAAAAATGGTTGGAGATTGATAAAAAAGAGTATTTGGGAAAGGTAAAAAATGCAAACATAAAAAAAGTCATGGAAGATGCAGATTTTGTCGTTGACAACAATGGAACACTAAAGGATTTGGAAAGAAATTTAAAAAGTCTTTACTCTTTGTTAAAAACTTAGAATAAAAAATCTTTTTGGGTGTGTGTTTTTTATGGAAGGCTTTAAAAGTTTAAGGCAGGAAATTTTCAAAAAAATTAAACATGTTAGAAGAAAAATAAAGGGAAAAAGAGTTGCAATTCAGCTTCCCGATGGTTTACAGATCTATGCCTTAGATATACTTGGTTTCTTGGAAAATATTGGTGCAAAGGGATTTTTGCTTGTTGACCAGAGCTTTGGTGCCTGTGATGTGTTTGATGAGGAGGCAAAAAAAATAAACGCTGACATTCTTCTTCACTTTGGACATGAATTTATATACAAACCAAAAATAAACACAATTTTTATTCCTTTGAAATATGACAAAGTTTACAATGAAAAATTTTTGAGGATGTTAAAAACCAAGTTGAAGGGAAAGGTTGGTGTTGTTGGTTCTGTTCAGTATGAAAAAGCTGTAAAACAAATAAGGGAGTTTTTGGAAAAAGAGGGATTTGACTTAATAGAAAATAGACCAAGAGGAAGAATAAAGAAAAATGCTCAGGTTTTGGGTTGTAATTATTCTGCCACAGAGGGAGCAGACTCTGTTGTTTTAGTAGCAGATGGTTATTTTCATGGCTTGGGGGCAATGTACTCTCAAAAAAGAAAACAGAAAATATTCATAACAAATCCATTTGACGAAAACCTGGAAATGCTAAGCCAAGACAGGGAAAAATGGGTTAAAAAAAGAATTTCTCTTGTTCTTGAGGCAAAAGAGAGAAAAAAGTTTGGTTTTATGGTAAGTCTTAAGCAGGGACAAAACAGGCTGAGATACGCTGAGGAGCTAAAAAAAATAATGGAAAAAAAAGGCTACAAAGTATATTTATTTGTTGGAAATACTTTTTATCCTGAATCTGTCAGGTATTATCCAGTAGATGTGCTTGTTAACTTCGCTTGTCCTAGAATTGCCACTGACGACTCACAAAACTATAAGGGAAAAATTGTTTTGACTGCCAAAGAGCTGGAGATGATGCTAGAAAATAAGTTTGACGAATATGTCTTTGACAGTTTGGCTTAAGGCCTTTAAATGTTATTAAACTTAATTGTGCTGTATTTTTTATTTGATGTTGTAAAGTGATTTGACATGAGTCTTGAGGAACTTAGAAAACAAGTCAGGGAGCTGGAGAGCTTTAAGGGAAAACACACAGAGCTGATATCTCTCTATATTCCGCCAGGAACAGACCGGAGCGTTGTCATGCAACAGCTAACAAATGAATTGAGTCAGTCCTCAAACATAAAAAGCCCTATAACAAGAAAGAATGTCCAGGCAGCGCTTAGAAAGATTGTTGGTTTTATAAGACAAATTGACTTTAAAATTCCAAAAACAGGGCTGGTTATATTTTCAGGAAACACAAGTGAGAGCGAGGGAAAAGTAGATATCCAGCTGTTTTCCATTACCCCGCCAAAAAAACTGAATGTTAAAACATACTGGTGTGATTCCGTCTTTTACCTGGAGCCGTTAAAGGAAATGCTAAGGCCTGTTGATGTTTACGGACTTGTTGTTATAGACAAAAAAGAGGCTACCCTAGGCCTGTTAAAGGGAAAACGAGTGGAAAAACTCCTAAAAATAACTTCTCTTGTTCCAGGAAAGATAAGGGCTGGGGGACAAAGCGCAAGAAGATTTGACAGGCTAAGGGAAGAGGCAGAGCTTAACTTTTATCAAAAGGTTGCCGAAAAAGCAAAGGCATATTTTGTTCCGATTATGGATGAGTTAAGGGGAATAATTCTTGGTGGGCCTGGATTTACAAAGGAGGAGTTTTTTGAGCATGGAGACCTTGACTATAGAATAAAGCAGAAAATAATTGGAAAGTTAGACACAAGCTATTCAGACGAGTCTGGGCTAAGAGAGCTGGTTGAAAGAAGTAGTGACATGCTTAAGGAGACAGCAATAATGAAGGAAAAGGAGATTTTAAGGGAGTTCTTTTCTGGAATCCCAAAAAAAAGAGTTGTGTTTGGGTTAAAGGCAACTGAAAAGGCGTTAAGGGAAGGTAGGGTTAGCGTTTTGATATTGTCTGAAAAAGTCACAGACAAAAAAATAAAACACGAGAAAAAAGAAATCAAACTTCTTGATTACCTTCAGGATCTAGCAAACACTACCTCAACAAGGTTGGAGGTTGTTAGCAGGGAAACCGAGGAAGGAATTCAGTTTTTCAACGCCTTTGAGGGGGTTGGGGGGATTTTAAGATTCTGATTTTGTGATTTGTGATTTAAAATGAGGGAGAAAAAACCAAACGCTGTTTTCAAGTTCATGGCAAGCGATTTTATAGTGCAGGAAATAACCAAAGACGGCATTTCAAGAGTTTCTATTTTCAAAGATGGTTGCAAGCTCCAAAACATAGAGAAAAAAGACAGAGAGTTTCTGGAAAAAGTAAAGAAAAATGAAATAAGTAGAAAACAATATCTATATGCCGATCTTGAGAAGTTCAACATAGACTTTTTCAGGGTTCTAAAAATACTGAGAAGAAAGCTTGACAAGGGGAGAAAAGCAATTTCCTTTGCCGGAATAAAGGATAAAAGAGCATGGACCTCTCAGAAGATCTCTGTTTTTATGCCTAAGCTTTCTCTTCTTGAAAACTTTAAACATCCCTGTATTTTTTTAAAAAACTTTTCTTTGGGAGATAAGCCGATAAAGCTTGGAGAGCTTGAGAGAAACAACTTTGTTGTTACTCTAAGAAATTTGGAAGAAAAAAATCTTGGCGGGGTTATTGAAAACATAAAAAATACAAAAAAGTTTCCAAACTACTTTGGTGAGCAAAGATTTGGCTCCCTAAAGAAAACCAACTACAAGATAGGAAAGGCCTTGCTAAAAAAACAATGGAAAAAAGCAGTTTCCCTGATTCTTGAGGAAAGCGGAGGGGAGGAAAACGAGGAATGGAAAAAAGCAAGAGAGAGGCTGAAAAAAGAGGGAGACTGTTGTAAGGCCTTGGAGTACTTTGATAAGAAACTTGTTACGGAAAGAACTTTGTTGGGATATTTGTGTAAAAACAAGGATGACTACTTAGGAAGCTTAAAAACCCTGCCAAGAAAAAACATTCTTATATTTGTACACGCGGTTCAAAGCTATGTTTTCAACAAAACTTTGGAAAAAACTCTTAAGTAAAATCCAGGAGTTGAAGAACTTCCCTTGATTGGATATGAAACAGACTTGAAAAACCAGAAAATTTTTGGAGAGGTTTTAGAAGAGGAAAATCTAAAAATAGAAGATTTTAGAGTTGATGAAATTCCGTGGCTAACTATGAAAGGTAGTTTTAGAAATGCGTATGGAAAGGTCAAAGTTAACGAAATTAAAATAGAGAAAGATGAATTTTATAATGGAAAAAATAAATTGATTGTTGATTTTAATTTGGAAAAAGGAAATTATGCAAATGTTTTTCTTGAGAATTTTTTTGATTTGAAAAGAGAATACTACAAACCAGATCTATAAATTCAATAAAAAATTAAT
>JAFCFF010000010.1:8355-23291 GCA_017608775.1 Candidatus Iainarchaeum sp.
TCGGAGTTTGTTTCAATATTTGTTGTTTCTTCCTTTTCCTCGACAAAAATATCTGGAAGGATACTTGCTAGTTTTTCTATTTCCTGCAAGGCAAAGTAGTAGTCTGGATATATTTGTTTTAGTAAAACTTCGGTTTGTTTTAGCATTGTTTTTGGGTTTGTTGCCTCGATTGTAATCATTTTTTCCTCAACAAGAACCAAATTTCTGTTTGATTTTTTGAAATGAACTCTTGTATTTTCCTTGAGAAGAGAGAGACAGTCTTCTTTGTTTCCTATTTTTGGTTTTACTTCTTTTCTTCTTGAGTAGGAACAAAACTCATCCTCCGTTCCGTCTTTAAACAGAAGAACTGTTTTTGGGAGGGTTTTATGGAAAACAGTCATCTGAACCATAAGAATAAGTGGCAACAGCTCCTCGGAGGATACTCTCTTACTATCAACATCTTGTGAAACAACAATTCTTATTCTTTTTATGTTTTGTTCTGCCAACTTTAGTGGAGGCCCAATATTAGAAACAAATCTAACTCCCTCTCTTTTTTCCTCATACTGATATTTTGTTGATGAAAAGTAAAAAAGCCCTATAACAACAATTACAACAACCGCTATAAAAATAATCAAGTATCTTGTTTCTTTTTTCTCCCATAGTGTTTGGAGAGGAAATTTGTTTTCTTCTTTTTTCTTTTGCATTTTATCCCTGAGAAAATAAAAAAATGAATATTTTAAATATGGTTGTAAAATTTTTAAACTTCTTTTTTGAATAAAAAAAAGAAAAAGAGAAGGTTTAGCCTAAGCTAAACCTAACCTAAACCTTAACTTAGGTTGTTTAGGAAGTCTATAAACTCGTCAACTGCTGTTCCTGTGTCTGCAGCTAACCAACCAGCCAGGACAATATGCCCGTCTATGACATCAGCAACATAGTCTCCGTCTTTCTGGAGGCTATCTGCCAGGCCAAGATCTGCAGCTATTGTGTTGACAATCTGTCCACCAACAACTACAAGAGTTCCGGTTGGTGCTTCTGAGTCAAGCTTTACAGGAACTGTGTATGACGTGGTTGTGGTAGTTGTGGTTTCCTCTTCCGCTGCAGCTGCTATTGGTGCTCCAACAACAACCTCAAGCTTCTTTGCATCGTTGGAAACAACTATCTCGATGCTTCCCCCGTCAACTGTAATCCAGCTTGGTAGGTCGGTTACACCATATCTTAGATCGTTGTCTTGTTGCTGGTCTAGGCTCCACTCAACAGTTGTTGAGTTATATGTTGCAGTAGCTGCTCCATAGTAGTTTACCTGGTTGGCATAGTGTGAGTACTCGTCTGTGTCGATTAGGTAGTGTCTTCCCTCTGCAGGATCTATAAACCATTCAATAACACCATCTTGGTTGGTATCTGAAGGTGTTGTTGGATCCTCCCATATTCTGAAGACAGACACATAGTCATCTGACGTTGTTGTTCTGTGGTAATAACCTACATAGAGATTATCGTCAACTGTTGCTCCGTCGTCGTCCTTGTCAACAGGCAAGGTATTCAAAGTTCCCTCGGTTCCGGCGTCTCCATCATCATCTGTTCCAATAAACCTCAAGTACTGGTTGTTTCCCAAGGTAAACTGGCTCCCATCGTTGACGTTGTTATCGTCTGAGGCATCGTCTGCCCAGTTTGCTGCTGCGAGTCCTCCAGTAGCGTTGTCAGGGTCTTGCACACCTAAGAACCAAAGCTCAGCTATGTCTGTGGTTGAGTTGTAGGTTAGTCCATATCTATAATTATCGTCATCATATCCGTCGAACTCTACCCACAGCATGTCGGTTCCAGCAGTTCCTGGGTTTTCTAACGTAGCGTCTGCATCGCCATCTCCAGTATACTGGTCTGAATCCGCATCATCTGAGTCATAACTGTCCTGGTATAGGTTGAAGTCATCTGTGCCTGTATATACTATGTAATAGTCTTGGTCGTCTATTGTGAACTTTGCGTAGTCTCCTGAACTTGACAAACCATCAAGCTCATAGTACAAAGCTACTTCGTGGGTATCTCCATCTTCGTCTGTCCATTTTATTGCTCCTTCTCCACCACCATAACCTGAACCATCCATCTCAACGGTTACAGTGTCTTTATCTTCGTCTTCAAAGCCCTTAAGCCTTACTGAAGCGAAGTTAAGTGGGAAGAAAGCCTCTTCTCCTGCTTTCAAAGCATCGTCTCCTGTGAACTTGTACTCTGTTGTGTTTCTTAGGACAATGTCCGTGATAACAGCCTTTGAGTTTGTGGTTCCAGTAACCAAAGTTGCTGTCCACAACTCATCGTCTGATGTTTTTGCTTTTACCAAGTCTGCGTCGTATTCCTCACCATCCTCAATCTCAAAGTAGGCGTCACCTAAGATAATCTCTGCTACTGCGTCTCCACCAGCAATTGTTCCGTAGACATCAACAATGTTTACTCTTGTTGTGAAGTCATAGTCGTCCCACCAATTAGGCTCTCCTGAAGCTCTTGTGTCTGAAACAGTTGTTCCATCAGGAGTTACTAACTCCAAGGTAACTTTATAAACTGCATTGTCTCCACCACCGGTTTCTAGGAAACCAGCAATGTTTACGGTATATCTCTTACCGTCCTCATCATACAAGGCAAAGCTATCTCCTTCCTTGTATGGTTTCTTGTCTGCAGCTCTTACCAGAGTTATTGAGTCTCCTGAACTTCCTGTTTCCAGAACTTCATAATCCTCTCCCAAGAAAGGAATTGTTACATCGTGGTCGTCTGAGGTAGCCAAACCATAATGAATTCCTCCTGCAAGGTCGAGGGTATAGTTAAGATCATGAGATCCTATCTCGATTGTGACATCATCTACGTCCGCGTCTTCGTTGAAGTAGACATCTCCCTCAATTCTCAAGAGTTCCTTAACATTGTTAAGGGTTGTTGAGTCTCCGTTGTCATCTTTGTAAGTTATATCATCTTTGTACAAATCATCTATTTCTGTGTTATCTAGCTCTACATCATTTATCTCAATTGCTCCGCTAGCTGATTGCATATAGTAATCGTCTATTGTATAGGTATCTGTTAGAGCTCCTGTTGTTGTGGTTGTGGTTGTGGTTGTTCCTGAAAGTCTTGATGCTGTGTCTGCTATGGCCTGAGCTACGTTAGATGCATATACTCCGTCGATAGCCTGAGCATTTGCACCCCAAACAACAGCTGAAACCTTTGGACTTCCGTCAGTGTTGAAAACATCTGACTTCTGGAAGGCACCAAAAGCAGCTGATGCTCCTAGCAAAGCAGCTCCCAAACCAACAGCAGCCAGCTTAGCTATGTTTTTTATCAGTTTCATGCTTTTTTTCACCTCTCATAATTTATCTATCCCGCTATATGGACATTAGGAAAAGAAATTATCCTGCTTGTTGCGGCGCCGTCCATATAACAGGAATTAATATCTCATATACAAAAGTTATTTAAAAAGCTTTCTCCTATAACCCCCTATAAAACAGGCTTTCCCTGTTTTGGAGTTTATATTAACTTTAAAGTTAACACTAATTATTATTGGTTAAAGCATACTTTAAAAACTTCTTTCCTCCTATCTTGGCTTTTTTCTTTTCTTAAGAAGCTCCTCCTTTATAACACTTGTTTTCAGGTACTCTGTGTAGGCAGAAAAAACATCGTTTATAACAAGCAAGGCGTCCTGGAGCTCACCTATGCTTAGGTCAAGTCTCTCTGGATACAAAACCTCCACAACAACCGGTGTGTAATAGAAAAGAAAGTAAACTATGTTCTCCAAGTTTTTACCATCAAGCTCAAAGTCAACAAACCCGGAGAAGGTTCCGTCCTCCAGTTCCTCTGGCTTCTCCAGGTAAAACTTTCTCATCCTAAAGGCGTTTGTCTCTTCCAGGGCTTCCTTTATTTTCTTTGCGTTTTTCTCTATTTCCTTTTCGTTTATTCCTTTAATCTCTATAACAGCTCTTATTCCTATCTTGAACTCTTTTTCTCTTGGCTTTTCTAAGCTTTCTTTTTTTCTCTTTACTGTCTCCAAAATAAACTCTTTTATAAAATACTTATTTCCCTTAAGCTCTATGAAATTAAGGTTTTCCAAGTCACCCAAAAGCTCCTTTAGGTCTTTTTCACTGTATTTCAGGGTTTTCTGGAGCTGCTTGAATGTCTTTCCCTCCTTGTAAAGCTCTCGAAGGATTTTTTTGTGTTCTTGTTTTGGTGTTATCTTTGGCATATCTATGCTTTGGCATAAAAAACATATAAACTTTCCTAAGCTTTTTTTATATAATGGATTTCTTTGACTCTGATCTTCATCTACACGGATTATATTCTGGTGGGGTTAGCAAGCACATGACAATACCTGTGCTTGCAAGGGAAAGTAGGAAAAAGGGAATAGAGCTGATAGCAACAGGAGATTGTTTACATAAGGAATGGCTTTCCCATCTCAAGGAAACACTGGAACCCAGCAACGGAGGATATATTTACAACAACATCCCGGAGGTTTGTTTTGTTATAAACTCAGAAGTTGAAACAAACGACAGGGTTCACCATCTTATCTACTTTGAAAGTCTGGAAAACGCAGAGGAGTTTATGGAAATTATGAAACCATATGGAAAGATGGAGGGAAAGGGTTTTGGGAGGCCAAGGTTTTCCCTGAGCTCAAGAGATTTTGTTGATAAGTGTTTGGAGAATAGTGTTTTAGTAGGGCCTGCCCATATATTTACACCATACTATGGTTATTTTGCTCATTATGATTCATTATACACTGCATACAAAAATCCTTTGTTTATAGAGCTTGGTTTATCAGCAGATACTGAGATGGCAAATAAAGTTTCCTCATTAAAAAACACAGTGTTTTTAAGCAACTCAGATGCGCACTCGCCCTGGCCTCACAGGATAGGAAGGGAGTTCAATCGTTTTAGGTTGAAAAATGGTAGTTTCAAAGAGTTGGAAAAAGCCTTTCACAGAAAAAGAGAGCTTGTGTTTAACGCTGGCCTAAACCCAAAAGAGGGAAAATATCATCTAACAGGATGCAACAGATGTTATGAAATTTACTCTGTGGAAGAGGCAAAAGCAAGGGGCTGGAGATGTGGCTGTGGCGGAAGCATAAAAAAAGGAGTTTTCGACAGAGCAAAAGAACTAGCAGACTTTGAGGGCATAGAAAGGCCACCATACATTCATATGCTTCCTCTTGCAGAAATAATTTCCCTTGCCTATCATGTTGAGGTAATGAGTAAAAAAACCCAAGAGATCTGGCACAGATTTATTACGGTTTTTGAGAATGAGATTGGTGTTTTGGTTGACGTAAATGTTGATGAACTTAGAGAAGTGGATAAGAACGTCGCAGAATATATAAAATCCTTCAGGGAAAACCTTGTTGTCTATGAGCCAGGAAGAGGAGGAAAGTATGGAGTCCCATACATAGTAAAGACAAGAGAAGAAAAAAAGCTGAAGGAGCTGGAAATCAGGGAAAGTCTGAAAAGAAAGCAGAAAAGCCTGCTTGATTTTTAAGAAAATGAAATTTTAGCAAAACTTGTTTTTATTTTTATTTTATTTTTTATTTATCTTATATAGCTTTTATCTTCTCCTTCTTTTCTTTTTGGGCCTCTAATTTGTTTGGTGATTTCGTTTTGTATTCTGGTTATTTCCTTTCCCAGTCTTTCAGATTCCTTTGTAAGGTCTTTTACGTTTAGCCCAAACTCATAAAGAGAGTTGAACATCCTTACAATCGCCTCTGAGGAAGAAAGGTCTGCAAGAATTCCTGAGGATGTTTCTCCCAAGATAATTGCTGCCTCCATTCCCTCTTCCCTTGCAATGCCAGGAATCAGTCCATTTGCACCGGAAATTACCCCAAGGGTTCTTCCCTGCTTAAAGCCTGAAAAGTCCTTGAGCATCTCTTTCTTAGAAACAAGAAGAACATAGCCTGGCTTTTTAAGCGTAAACCTTTCCTTGCCAAGATCTATCCCCCCGATTGCGATAACTTTCTTGACCCTTAATTTCTTGAAAAAGGAGACTATGGTATGGGCAAACTCATACTGGTTTTCCGAAAAGTCAGGGTTGAAGCTTGGCTGTACAGGACTTGTTAGAAACAATATTGAGTTTTTCTTGCCCTGGTAAAGATATATTTCTCCCTTGATAAGGGAAAACCCGTTTTTTGTCGGGACAACAAACGCTGGAAAGGATGGGCTGAAAACCTCTGCTATTTTCTCTGCCTTTAACTTTCTTATAAAGTAGTCAACAGCTGTCTTTCCAACTAGACCTATGCCTGGAAAACCGCACAAAACAAGGGGATTTCTTAGCCTTGGTTTTTTAAGTTGTTTTACAAAACTACGCATCATTAAGATTTTTTAGAAAAAGTTTTAAATAGGATTGGATGGAAACTCTAGTTGCTGATCTAAACTGTTGAGTTATTTTAAAATCTCAAGCCTTGCTGTGTTTGGGGCTTCTTTTTTTAGAAACTCTAGTGCGGCACTTAGTTTTTTGTCTCCTTCCTTGGGCTTTGCTGTCTCAATAACAAAGGAGAACTTGTTTGAGCCCTCATAAACAACATCAAGCTTGAATTTTTTCTTTAGGTTTAGAAGAAGCTCTCTTATCTTCTCAACCCCATATCCTGTTGGATAAAAGAGTCTTATTTTTTTTGTTAACTTTCTTTTTGGCACCACGATGTTCTTTCTTATAAACAAAACAAACTTTTCTCTTATTGGTTCCGGAATTTTCCTTTCCTCTTCCGGCTCAAGTGAGAGGTTTTTCAGCGCCTCATAATAGCTCTCGTAATCCCTGAAAAAGGAGTCAAGCTGACTCAGCAGCTCTTCCTCTCTGATTTTGTTTTCCCTTGCAAATATCTCCAGTAGTTTTAGGGCTCTTTTGTTTTCCCTCCAGGCCTTCAGAAGTCTTTTTTCCTGCTGAGGAGAAACCTTGGCAAAGGACAGGTCTATCTGGTTTTCCCTTAGGTTTACAACCTTTGCTATTTTTATTTGGTTTTCCTTTACAAAGTTTCTTATGTTTTTAACCCAGGAGCTTGAAACTTGGGAAATATGGACAAAGCCTGAAACTCCCTCATATTCAAGTAGGGAGACCCTAAGACCATAGGAAAAAATCTTATCTATCTTGACAACAACCAGTTCTCCAAGCCCAGGCAACTCTTTCATGTTATCTCCCATCTCTATCTTTTTTAATGACTTTATCTAAAATAAATATTTAAAATAAAAACCTAAACTTTTTCAGCAAAGTTTTTTCTTACAAGAAACTCGGCAACAGCCGAGGGAAGAGAAACCATCTGCTCCTTGTTAAAAGGGCCATAGGTTCTTGTATCCTCAGCAACAAACTCGGGAATGTCCCTTAGAATTTTCAGCTTTACCTCTGTCGTTGTTTTTTTCTTTCTGTTTTTTGAAATTTCTGTTATTTTTTCTTTGTTTTCTTGCAACACTGAGGAAATCTTCCTGAATGCCTCCTTCTCCATATAGATTAACCCCTCCAGTTTTTCCTCCCCTGTTCTTGATGAAACCAAAACCTTGTTCAAGAGTTTTTTTTCTCTTAGTGAAAAAATGTCCTCTATCATTTTCAATAGATTTTCATATTTTTTTGTTTCCGCAACAGAAAAAGATTTTGCGGCATCAAAATACTTTTTTCTCTCATCCTCAAGAAAGGCCTCAAGCATGTCAAGGAAATTCTCTGGTAGCGGGGTAAGGGAGGAAGAGTTTTTCTCTTCTCTATGAATCTTTCTTATTTCCTCATAGGATAAGACCATATCATAATCCTTGGGGAAAATATTTAAATTGGTAGTTTTATTTTCAGTTTTAAAAATACTCAAAGCTTTTTACCAAGTCTTTTGACAACAAAAGCAAAAACAAGGCCTCGGGAAGATTTATGGTTTTGTTTTTGTAGGGGCCATAGTAGTTTCCAAGAAGGAAAAGTCTAGGCATTCTTTTTATCTCTGTTTTTACTTCCCTATCCCTAAAAGCAACTGCATCTGTCAAGGGATCAAAGCTATCAAGGTTTTTAAATCTCTTGGCAAGAAACATTGTTCCTACATGTATTGTGTCTGGATGTCTTATGAGTTTTTTTATGTCCTTGCTTGTTTGATAATCAAGGTTTACTGAAAGGTCTTGCTTTAGGGAAAGAAAGAAATTTTTCCAGAAATCCTTTTCTTTTATTCTTGGAAGCCTTCCCTCTTGCAATGGTTTTGTTAGGTTGAAGGATTTTGCAAGGATGTTTTTTGCTCTCTTTAAACCAACACCTGTGTACTCGCTTAGTTTTTCTGGCTTTGTATTTTGGAGAAAGATTATTGCCTCCCTCACAAGCTTTCCAGCTATGCTTTTTTCATATGGTTTTGGAGCCCTGTTATCAAAAAAGTTAAAGCCACCAAGAGAAAGGTCAAAGTCGTTTAGAGCAAGATAGTTCAAAAGTTCAAGCCTTGCATTCTCATCAAGAGAAAATATTTCCTTGTCCCTTAGATGAATGTGATATCCCCTGTTTCCAGAGTAGTTTAGGGAAAAGTTTCTTGGGGAAATTCCAAAGTCGTTTGTCAACACATCCAAAAGCTTGTAGGTCTCAATCTTAACCCTCTCCAGGCACTCAGGACATATAAAGTCATATCTTAGAAGTCTTGAGGAAGAACAGTGTATGCACTTTTCAGCAAAGCCTGTTTCTGTCTTTCCACAGTCCAGACATTTGTAAAAATCATGCTTGTTTCTGCATTTCAGAACAAAGTCTGTTGAGTCAAACTCATAGACAATGTCCGCTCCCAGGAAGCCTTTTTTGTCCATTGGCTGTTTTTCGGGTTCTTTGTAGTAGGCTGTTGAGTAGGAAATGTAAAAGGGAGCTGCTCTTTTTAGGTAGGAGTTTAGCTTTCCCTCGTCACTGAAATACATATGTCTCTTTGCAATCTTCTTTTCAAAGCTACCAACCCCAAACTCTCTTTCCTCTATCTTAGGGACAGCTAGTATTGTGTTTTTTTCATAGTGCTGTCTTATCTTTTCCTGCAGGATTTTTTCCCTGTGCTCCTTTCCCCTTATTTTTTCCATATCTTATCCTCTCTTTTTTGTCTGGATTTTTGTTTTTTTCTTCTTGCAAAACCAGTGGTTTTTTCTCTCTGGATTCTTGTCTGAACAGTTAATGGGTTTTTAGCATTTTTGCAGATCGGCTGCTCAAAACAAAATCCTTCTTGTCTTACCTTTGAGCAGTCAAAGGGCTTATACTTGTTTTTCATAACATATTCCACCTGATACTCTGTGATGTGTTTATCAAAATTTGGGGTTTTCTCAAAAAGAGAAACAATGTCTTGCTTTGAAAACCCAAGACTTGATAAAAAACATGCGATGAAAAATCTTTGGTTGTGAGGAAGGTTTTCACCTGCCTCTAAATTTCTTAGGATAATCTCAACACATGGTGGAAACCTGCTCTTAAGTGAGAGATTGACAAAACTTATTTTTCTTGATATTGTTTCCCTTAGCCTTTCTGCTTTTTCCCTTGGTAGTTTTTTCCTTAGGTTCTCAAAAAACCTGTCCTGGAGTTTTCTGTCATCAACAATCTTTCTAATGGAGCCCTCCTCCTTGAGAAAGGAAAATGCCTCCTGATAGCTTAGGCCTGTGTTTTTTGAGACCAGAGAAAGGAAGTTGAGTGTTTTTCCATAAGCCTCGAAGTATTTTGGAAGTTTGGCTCTTTGTGGTATTTTTTTTAGGAAATCGGAGGAAATTTTTGAAACTAGGTATGAAATAAGTTCTTCCCTTGAGAGAAAAACCCTTCCAAGCTCTAAGTCTTTGTAGACAAGAGAATCTGTTCTCTTGTGGCTTGCTGAAATATAGTCAAACAGGGAAAGGGAAAAAGTCTTGTCTTTGTAGTCCCCGAGCCTTAGATCCGACCCAAGGGCAACTGCGATCTTTAAGATGTCTGAGTCTTTCTCTCTTTCAAGAAAAAACAAGGTATGTTTCTCAAAGGAATCCAGGAAATCATTTAGGACCGGAGTTGTTGAATATGCAAAGATAAATTTTGATATGAAAAAATCCTCAAGAAGCTCTTTTTTTTCCTCTGGGAACAAGGACTCAAACTCGTTTGTTATTTCCTTTTTTCCCATGTCAAGCGCTCTTAGAAGAAAAATAAATGAGTTTGGTGATCTTTTCTTGAGAAGATCCCCCTCTAGCTTGGTTTCCCTTAAAAGAGTTTTTCCGTAAATAGTTGGATACTTGAAGGCAGGAGAGTACATAAGAAACAAACCCAAGGAAAAATATTAAAAGGAGAAAAGAAGTTGTTTTCCCATAAAGAGAGAACTCTCAAATTATCATGGCAGCAAGGTAGAACTTTATCTTTGCGTTTCCTATATCGTAGGAAAGAAGTGTTGTTTCATCTGTTTTTAGTTTTATTACAACGTCCTTGTCTGGATCTGCGTGCTTTATCATGTTTGTTAAAAAAGAAAGAGAATACTTTGAAACAACATCCTTGCCTCCCTCTATTTTTACTTTCTTTGCCTGGGATTTTGTACTTCCATAGGAGCTTCTTGCCTCAACTATGAACTTATCCCCCCTTGTTCTTAGAAGGACAGAGTTCCCAAAAAGAGAGGCGTCTTTCAACATCTCCTTTAGATCTCTTGCTTTTATTGTCACTATTGTTGTGAAGTTTATTGAGGGGGTTGGCGGCTCGTCAAACGCAAGATCTATAAGCGAGAGCGAGAATTTTCTTAGGGTATCTCCGTCTAGGGTTATAACCATCTCGGAGTCAGTAAGCTCTATATAAAGCCTGTCTCCTGGCAGTATCCTTGATGTGATTTTGTTCAGCTCTCTTAGGTCAATTCCTGTGAAGGTGGGTTCAACATCAAACTTATCAAAAGACTTTGACGGCATGAAAAAATCAACAAGCGAAACCTCTGCAGGGTCGGTTGCCTTGAAAAACAAGCCATTTTCATTAAAACGAAAGTTGCCCTCGTCTATAAAGGTGCTTAGGGCCTCTATACTTTTCCTGAAAACCTCTGGCTGTCTTAGAAGAATCATCAAATAAAAGGGATGGGGAAAGAATTTTTAAACTTTGGGAGTATAAAAGACAAGAATTTTTGTTTAAGAGAGGATAAAACACCTAAACTGTTAAAACACTTAATTATTTGGTGATTTATTTGTGATATTTATTGGTGTTTATCTGTGACATTCAACAAGTGTTTTGTTTGTGGTGTTAAATTACTCCTCTGCTCTTGGGGAGACCAGGTAGGTTAGATCCGCATCCTCAACCTTATACGAGACCTTTATGGGAACGTCAGTCCCAACAAAGAGTTTAACTCCTCCCATGGCAAACTTAAAAATATCTTTTAGATAAACTATTGAAAATATTGACTTTGTTGGTTTTTCAACTTTGAACTCTTTTATTATCTCGCTGTCTTTTGGAATTTCATGGTTGAAGTCTCCTCTTGAGGAGCTTGAGGAAAGAAAAATTTTTGATGGAGAAACATTGAAAACTATAAATGTGGAAATTATTTCCGCATCCTTTAAGAACTCATTTATTTCTTTTGAGGCCAAGACCAGCTCTGCGTTATATTCTATCTTAGGTATTGGGAGCTCCTTATACTCAAGATCAAGTAACGGTATTGAGAAAGATCTTTTTGTCTTTCCCTTAAAAACAGTTTTCAGTGTTGCGTCAGAAATCTCAAACTCCAGCTTGTCTTCCTTTCTTGCTCTCGATAAAATTTTAGAAAAATAATCTAAATCTAGTCCGATTTTCATTTCATTGTCAACCTTATAGGACTCAAACTTTTCCTTTGGTAAAAAAAAGTCAACCATGCTTATCACAGAGGGGTCGGTTGAACGAAAACGCAGGCCATCCCTTGAAAAAATAAAAGTTCCCTCTGACACAAGAACGTTTATGGCATCGATCATTCTTTTAAACGAAAAGGCGCTTTTATAGGATATCATAAACCTCACTCAAAAAATCAAATATAAGAAAACCCATTTAAAGTTTTAAAAGTCTTTCCTTTTTCCTAAGCATTTCATAGAGGTTTTTATCTATGTTGGAGAAATCCTGGAAAAACTCTAGCCTGAGCTTTTTTTTCTCCTTATCTGTTACACAAAAAACTCTTACCTGCTGACCAAGAGTTAGGTTTTGGAGAATCTCTTGTTTTTTGTTGTTGTCAAGCTCCAAGCCGACTTCTCCAGTATTGTCGGAAATTTTTAGTGGATTTAGAGAGCTAATGTTTCCTACAATTGAGAGCCTTCCCTCCTCATAGCTTATGTCGGAAATGTTTTTTTCCCTTGCATGAATTATCTTCCATGGCATTAGACGCCTCCTCTCCTACCAAAGAAAATCTCTGAGAAAAAGATTTTAACATATCCTAGGTAAGGAATCCTTCCTATTGTCTTTCCCTTTATTTTTGAGACAGGATATGTTGTTATACAGTATTTTAGAAGCTTGTTGTCCTCTCCGCAGTCTTGGTCAAGGAGAAAATTGTGTTCCTTGTTATCCCCCTTTGTCAAAAGCAAGAACCCGTCCTTTGTTTCGATATTTACGATTGCCCTGTGGATTATGGGCAGGTTGTCTTTTTCGCTGTTTGGGTGCTCAGACCTGTAAACAACAATGTCGTTGTCTCCTATCGTGTTCTGGTCAAGCCTTATAAGAATTTTTCCTGGCAAAAACTCCGAGTATGGTCCACGAAAGTCCTTTACCGGAAAGAGAATTCCAAGGGTTTGATAGCTTTTCTCTTTGTAGATGGGTTCTGCATACTCCCATAAAAACATATTTTCAAGGTTTTTGTCCCCCTCGTAAAGAAGATGCTCTGCCTTGATGTTTTTGATATCTGCCCCTTTTACAATAAGAAGGTCTCCCCTGCTGAAAGTTGGCTGCATTGAGTTAGAAAGAACAACAACAACAGGTGTTTTTGTTGCCAAAATCAAGGTCAGAAGAAAATAGAGTAAAAAGGCAAGGAAAAAAGCATAAACCATATAAAAAACAAACTCAAAAACAACAAGTTTTCTTCTCTGCTCGTGTTTTATGTTGAGCTTTTTATAAACAAATAAAACAAAAATCTCAGCATAGAAGAAAGGGTCTAGGTAACTTAGCTTTTCCCTTAAAAAACGTAAAAAAGACACCAAACCACTTCCAGCTACTTTATCTTTACTTCTTTAAAAACCCCAAGAAAGGTATTCTCAAACATATCAAGCTCTTTTTCAATAGCTTTTATTGCATTTTTTATTGTGTTTCTTGCTGACTTTCCCTTTGTCTTGATGTAAAAGGTTCCTGAGTCACCTTCAGGATGGTCAAGCTTGAACGAAACAAACTCAACATCTCTGTCCTTTAAGAGAGTGTTTTTAAGCAGGTTTAGATAGGTATGTCTTTCCCCCTTAAAGGAAAACTCAAGCTCGTTTCTCTTTTCGTTTAGAATTTTTACTTCCACAAACTCACCTCTTTTTGTAAATCAATCAAAATAATCAAACGAAACCTTTCTTTTTTCCATATTTTTACATATCTTACACTGGAGAGCTATTCCCTTACGTTCCATCTCCCCTCTACATCTTGAACAAAAACCCTTTACAACTCCTAAGTCTTTTCTGTTTGTCTCAAGCTTTATAGAAAACGCAGAAACTTCCTTCACCCTTGCCTTTACAACATCTCCTATCTTCAAATAATTTCTCAGGTCATCAACGTAAAAGTTTGATAGGTCCTTAACAAGAAGAATTCCTGCCTTGTTGTTGATAACTGTGTTTTGCCTAAGAGTGCTTGCTATTGAGAGGAAGGCAAGATTTTCCCTGACACGAGTTACAACCGCATAAACCAAATCCCCAACACCAAGAAGCCTTCTGTATCTCCCAAGCACGTTGACTGTCCTAAGGTCTTTATTTGTTTGTTTTTTTCCCAAAACCTTGGAGTATATCTTTCCCTCTTTTTCATATGTTGAGTATCCGGGTAGGTAAACCTCCTCAAGAGCTAAAAAATCTCCTGGGATAACGCGTTCTTCCATATAAAAACACCAAATAAAACAGCCTGAAATTGTTTTAAAAGCTGTATCTTTAGATATTTTAAAAGGAAAGAGATTAAAAACCTAATCGGAAAAAGGGAGCAAAATGGTGTTGGAGAGCTTTGTTACAGCAACAAAGGTAGAAAAATATCCTGTTATTGTGTTTGTTGTTGGTTTTATTATAACAATTGCCGCTTCTTTGATAACTTTGTTTGCCTTTCCAAGACAATATGTATCGATACTAAGTATTGCCTTTATTGTTATCCCTTTGGTACCCTTGATTCATAATCTTTTTCTAAGGGTTGAGAAGAGGGAGGAGCTAAGTCTTGAGAGAAGCTATGCTGGTTTTATGAGAAGACATGGTTATCTTATCAGGTTTTACATCTGGTTGTTTTTGGGAATAGTTGTTGGATTTGCGTTTATGTATGTAAGTACTCACAACATTGTTGGAAAGGACCTGTTTACCTATCAGGAAGAGGTGCTTGCCAGCATAACAACAATCAGAAGCAGTCTTGTTGGAAAGGTGTTGTGTGAGAGTACTCAGTGTGTTTTCACGGAAATTTTTAAAAACAACACAAAGGTTCTTATCTCTGCACTGCTTTTTTCCTTTGTCTATGGTGCCGGAGCGCTTTTCCTAATAACATGGAATGCATCCTTGGTTGGTGTGCTACTTGGGAGAGAGATATTTGAGAAGCTTGGTTCTGGAATTTTGTTTGCAGTATATGGTGGATTTCTAAGATTCCTTACAATCCTGCCTCATGGAATTTTCGAGGTTGTTGCTTATTTTATTGCTGCTGTTTCCGGAACCTTGTTTTCAGCTATGATAACACACAGAAAAGCAAATAGCGAGGCAGCAAAGATGTTTTTCATAGACGGTTTTATTCTCTTTCTCTTTGCCTTTGTTTTTCTTCTGATAGGAGCATTTATAGAGGCCTTGCTTGTATAGGCTTACTTGTATAAAAACGGGTTTTGTTAAAAAACTGGTTTTGTTAAAACCTTGTTAAAAACAGGTTTTTTATTTTTTTGTTTTTCTTGGTTTTTTTCTTTTTTTGTTTTTTTT
>JAFCFF010000044.1 GCA_017608775.1 Candidatus Iainarchaeum sp.
TATGAAGGAAAATGTTAAAGACTTGACAAAAAACCAAAAGTTAACTATAAAAACCTCTAATAAATTTAATAATTATGCCTAGAAGAGCAGAGAGAAAACCAAAAATATTGAAAGAGTTAAAAATTACGATTAGGCCAGAAAACATTCATGAGAAAAAACTATCTGATCCGGAAAGGTTTTTTGTTGAATGGGCAGTAAGACACATAAGATCAATGATTAAGGAAGAGGAAATCAGCCTAAGAGATGTTGCTTCCCTGGGGCTGAAAGGAACTGTTTTTGAACCCGCAGTAAAGATGGTGGTTGACTTCAACAGGATTTTGGAGGATGTTTATAAGAAAAAACCTAAATTTGTAAGTGAAAGAACAAGAGAGAGAATACTAAGGCTGTTGGAGAGGGAGGAAGTTAGAAAAGAGCTTTTAAAAATAAGGGAGATGATGAAAACCGGGTTTGAGGCACTTTTTGTGTATTCAATGGCAAGGCATCTCATAAAATCAACAAATACTAGAATATCTGAGGAAGAAAGTAGATCACTTGAAAATATTTTTGAACATGCAACAACCAACCTTGACAAGTTTATGGTGTTGAGAGATAAGCTTATAGAGGAATATCCTGACTTAAGAGCCCTATTTTGGAGGCTTGAACATTAAAGCTATTTTTTAACAATCGCATACAAGTTTTCATCATGGAATTTATTGTTCCTAAAAACATTTTTTCTTAAAATTCCCTCCTTCTTGAAACCTAACTTTTCAAGAACTTTGGACGAAGTCTTGTTGGACAAAAATGTCATTGCGTAAATTCTTTTTAGCTTTAGGTTGTTGAAAGCGTGTCTCAAAATTAACTTGCCTGCCTCTGTTGTATATCCTTTCCCCCAGTATTTCTCGCCAAGCCAGTATCCGAGCTCGGCGTTTTTGTTTTTAAAGTCAAGCTTCATCAAACTTATGCTTCCAATAGCTTTGTTTGTTTTTTTGAGAGTAATGGCAAAGTTGTGCTCTTTCTTTTGCCTGTAGTTTTTCCTTGTTCGTTTTATAAAGGACTTTGCGTCTTTTAGCTTATATGGATAGGGAACAAAAGTAAACCTTGCAATCTTTTTGTTGTTTGCGTTTTCCTGCAAGTCTCCTGCGTCTGAGTTCTTAAAAGCTCTTAGAACGATGTTTTTTCCCTTTAGTGTTGGAAGCATATGAGATTATTCTATAAAAGCTTTTAAATATAGACTATCAAATAATTAGTAATATATGAGATTGATTTTACCAAAAACCTATGTTAGAGACATAGACAATGCTTTGATATTTTTGGCAGGGCCGATTGCCTGCGCTCCTTTATGGCAGGACAAGGCAATTGAAATCATTCATTCAAAAAACCCTGATATTTATATAGCGTCACCAAGCAAGAAACTCAGAATGGAATATTTGGATAAGGCAATGCCTGGAGATAAAACTAAGTTTCCCAAGCAGCTTGACTGGGAAAGATACTACTTAGAACTAGCCTCAAAAAAAGGAGTTATTTTGTTCTGGCTTCCCAAGGAGAAACAACACAGCTGTGAAAAAACATATACAAGAGATACAACAGGAGAGCTTGGTGAGTGGAGAGGCAGATTAATCTACGATAAAAACATCAAGCTGGTAATCGGTGGGGAAGTTGGCTTTGATGGCCTTGACATCATAAAAAGAAACTATCTTGCGGTTAAGCCAGATATGAAATTTCATTCTGGCCTGGAAGAAACCTGTGAGGAGGCAGTAAGCTTAGCATGTCGGAAATAGAAGGTAGTTTTAACTCAGCGTAACAACACATAACCCTCCAAACGAAAACAATAAATATCACCAAAACATTGTTTTTCAGGGAGACAAATGACACCAATAGAGATAATAGCAGTTATATTTGCAATCTTGATTTTAGTAAAAATAATAGTTGTGTTTATCAGGCCCAAGGCCTGGATACGATTTGCTGAAACAATAACAAGAAACCACCTGATAATAACCCTGGTTTATATAATACTCGCAATAATCCTTGGATACTATGTATTCTCTGTGTTTAGCGTAGTAACTGTGTTTGTCATAGCTATATTTGGAATACTCTTGATGGCAATCGGGCTTATTCCGTACTTTGAGTCTATAATTAAAACAACAAAGAAAATGACAAGAGAGAAAATCTTGCAAAGCTTTTGGCTTTCATTGCTGATCTGGCTGATATTCGCAATATGGGTACTTTACGTTGTTTTCAGCTAGTTTTTTTATTATTTTAGAAAATACTTCATCCCATCATAAGCTATTTTTATCTCAACATCTTTCCTAAAATCAGCTAATTTCCTGTTAAGCTTTTCCTTAGAAATCTCAACAAGCTCCTTTCCTAAATGAGTGAAAACCACTTTCTTTATCTTATACTTCTTACACATTTCCAGTTGCTGCCTTATGCTTGCATGCCCAAACGCTTTTCCTTCCTTATAACGTATCAAAGGCCTTGTTAGGATAGAGCCGTCTCCGATATATAAGTCAATTCCTTTTAAGGCCTCTTTTTCCCTTTTAATGGAAACAAGATCGCTTGAGTAGAAGATCTTGTGCTTTCCAGCTTCTATTCTAAATCCAGTGCTTTCTGTCTTTAGTGAGTGCTGTGTTGGAAATGCCTTTACTTTGAAAGGCCCTAGTTTCATACTTTTGTATGGTCTTATCTCTTTTAAGTTAGGAAGCACAAATCCCTTCTTCTTTTTGATAACCCCCAAAACCTCTTTCAAGGCACAGACAGGCTTGTTTGTTCCCTCTCTCAGGCCAACATAGTGATCTGGATGTGCATGGCTTATTAAGATAAAATCTGGATTTATTCTTCTTAGCTTTCCTTTCTTCCCAAGCCAGTTCTTCCCATAGTCAAGAAGCAGCTTCTTTCCCTTGTAAGCTATCAAAGTAGCGGCATGCCTTTTGTGTTTTGTGGAGGATTCCTCTAT
>JAFCFF010000045.1 GCA_017608775.1 Candidatus Iainarchaeum sp.
ATAGATATAGCCCTGCTGAAGATAAGTTTTGTTAAGCATAGATTTGTTAGTGGAGGACAGTTTCCAAATATCATAGGAGAGATTCTTGGAAGGAAATTTATTTTCCTGGCCAGCTTTGCATGGATTTTTTCCCTGGTTTCTTCTATCTATGTTTATACCATATTCCAGGCAACTGCTTTAGAAAACCTTCTCAAAATAAATTTTTTCCTTGCAGGACTTCTTTTTCTCCTTCTCCTCTCTATTTTCATATATCAAAAAATACGGGTTTTCAGCAACTTTGAGGTTTTTTTCATATTTGTGATTTCTTTTTTCATAATTCTTTTCTTTGTTTTTTCCCTGTTTAGAGGAAATCTCGCCAACCCGCTTTCCCTAGCAACTTTTTCAAAGTTTTCAATTTCAAAACTTCCCTTAGCATTTGGTATAGTTGTTTACTCTTTTCTTAATTTTGTTGGGGTTTTTGAGATAAAAGCCCTGATAAAAGAGAAAAAGGAAAAATATATCAAGGCACTTTCGCTTGGGGTTTTTTTCACGTTCTTGATTTATGTTGTTTTTATTGTTTCTGCTCTCTTGTTTTTCAAAAACATAGATCAAAACATCCTAAAAAACTTTGAGATAAGCGGTTTATGGATAGCAAGTCTTGTTTCTTTTATACTTCTTATAACAATTTCTTCCATACAAGGCCAAAACCTTAAACACATATTTCGGGAAAACTTTGGCCTTAGCAGGGAAAACGCAGTGGTTTTTATCATCCTGCCTGTGTTGTTTTTCTTTCTTATTTTCAACAAAAACATAGCCTATGTGATCTCCTTTATAGGTTCCCTAACCATCATGCTTGTTGGAATTCTTATTCTTGAGTCCTACAAAAAAGCCTTTAAGATACGACTTTGGGAAAAACTTGTTGTCCTTGCTTTGGAGTTGGTTTTTGTGATGATTTTCTTATTTGAGCTATTTGAGATCCTACATCTTGTCAAGTTTTTCTAAATTTAAAACAAGGAAAATCTTTTCCAGGGTTTTCACAAATTTTTCAACAACAGCAAGCTCTCCTTCCTCTTCGTCGGAGCCAAGAACTCTTTTCTTTTCATAGAAATCGTTAAACTTTCTTGAGAGAGAAAGACAGTAATTTGCAAGAAAGGATGGCTCTCTTCTTTCAAAGGATAAGGTAAGAAAATTATCAAGTAAAAACATTTCCTTAAGAAGTTTTATTTCCTCTTTGCTGAACTTTGTTTTCTTTTCAGGATCTGCGTTTTTCTTGCTTTTTGATATTATTTTTTTTGCCCTTACGTAGCTATAAAGAAGATAGGCAGCTGTGTCTCCCTTGAAATCAAGGGCTTCTTTCATGTTAAAAATAATCTTTCTGTTTCTTGAGTACTTGAGAATTTCAAAGCAAATCGTGCTTTTTGTTATTTTCCCTGCGATTTCATCTATTTCTTTGTCAGAGAGGTTCGGATTTTTCTCCCTTATTGTTTCTCTTGCTTTTTTATTTAAGTTATTTATCAAATCTCTTGCAAAAACCACAATTCCGGTTCTTGTTGTCATTTTTCCCTCTGGAAGGAAAATTAACTCATAGTTAACATGTTCTAGGTTTTCTTTTTTTCCATAGCCAAGAAGTTCAGCAATCTCAAATATTTGTTTGAAATGTAAGTCTTGTTGAGACGAAACAACATAGATTAGCTTATCTGCTTTTAAACTCTCAAACCTTTCCTTTAGGGAAGCTATATCCCTTGAGGCATAGATAGTTGTCTCGTCTGTTTTTTGTAAAAGCAATGTAGAAAGTTTTGTTCCCAAATCTTCAAACCTGACAACAACTGCCCCATTATCTTTCCAGGCAATTTTCTTTTCTAAGGCATCCTCAACAACTTTTCTTGCAGATTCTCTGTAGTCGCTTTCCCCTCTTATTACATCATATTTGATATCCAAAAAAGAATAGATATTTTCAAACTCTTTTATGCTAACATCATAGAAAAGCTTCCACAACCTCAAATTTTCTTTATCCCCCTTCTCCAACTTTTCAAACTCTTTTCTTGCTTTTGCTAGGAGTTCTGGGGTTTCCTTTTTATTGAAGTCGACATAGAGGGAAAAAAGATAGTCTATTCCTTTTTCCTTTAACTTTTTTTCATTACCGGTTTTCTTATACTCATAGATGAGCTTTCCGAATTGAGTTCCCCAGTCCCCAAAATAGTTCATTCTTACTACTTTATATCCTTCCTGCTCAAAAAACCTTGCCAAAACCTCTCCAAGAATTGTTGAACGTAGGTGTCCAACATGCATGTGCTTTGCTATGTTTGGGGCGGAATACTCGATGAGATATCTTTCTTTTTTTTCTAGTTTTTTTTCAAATTTTTCTTTTAGGAAATTTCTCAAAAAACTTTCTTTTGGATAAAAATTAAGAAAATTATTTTCTTCCTTAATTTCAAAATACTTTCCAAAACTTTCCTCTAGGGTTTTCTTTTCGTTTTGTAACAACTCCTTAAGGGTTTTCCTCTCTTTTTTTGCCTTTTCAAACAAACCCAGAGAGAAAAAAGCAGAAATGTGTTCCGGAGTTAGGTTAAAGGAATATCCCTTCTCCTCAAATGTTTTTTTCAAAAATAACAGATTTGTTTTCATTTAAAAGAAATAGAGTCATAGTATTAAAAAACCTTTCAAATTATTTTCCGGAACTAAGAAGAATAACATTCTGGAATATAGATGGTGTTGCGGCTGGTTCGTAGTTGAAGTAAAAGACATGTCCTAGGCCAAGTTTTTTGTGAGCTACCCCAACAAAGTTGTCTCCTGTTCCCTCAACTTCAACAAACGCCAGCTCCTCTGATCCCTTTTCTAGGTTTTGAATTGGGAGAACTGTTAGGCTTAGTGGCGGCATCGTGTCAAGGGCAGGAACCTGTTC
>JAFCFF010000011.1 GCA_017608775.1 Candidatus Iainarchaeum sp.
TGTTTTCATCCCGATTTTCTTTGCTGGTTTTATATCTGAGCCAATCTTATCCCCAACCATAATAGCTTCCCTAGCGTTTATCTTGTTTCTTTTTAAAAGCTTTTTTAGGTGCTCTGTTTTTTTTCTCCACTTTATCTCTAAATCGTCAAAGTAGTTTGCTATATCCATCATAACAAGCTTTTCCCATTGTTTCTTTTTCCATCCCTCAGTAAAGCTGAAAATTTTTACTTTTCTTTTTTTTAAAAACTTCAACAAACTCTTAACACGTTTCCTTGGCTTTAGGTTTTTCTTCCATTCATGATATCCTCTTACCCCGACGGCAACCAGCTTGTAAAACTCTCCTCTCTCTCTGTACTTGTACTGTTTAAGCAGCGTGTCAAAATGGTTTTTCTTATTTCTGTGCTTTTTGTAAATCTTTCTTAGTTTTTCCATGGCCTCCTTTAGGTTCCCCCTAAAGCCGTGTTTTTTCATTTTTCTTAAGGCGTTTTCATAGGCCTTCTCAACAAAAGCAGATGTGTTGTAAAGACAGTTGTCGATATCAAAAACAACCGCACTAATTTTTTTCCTATTTTTTGTTTTCATATTCTCTCACCGTAAAACCCTTTTATCTGTTCTCTATCAAAACCAACCTCCCTCAACAACAAGCATAAATCACTTAACTTTCTTAAGTCTTCCTTTTTTCTTGCTCCTGAGAAAACTTTCAGCCTTATGAAAAACCTTCTTGAGAGCTCAGCAACCTTTAATAGGTTTCTTATTTTCTTTGCTGTTTTCTTTCCCTCAAATAACCCCAAAAAGAAAAAGCCAAGCTCGATTTTTTTTCCTCTTAAAAGCTGAAAAACTTGTTTATCCAAAAGAATTTCATCAAGCTTTAGGATAATTAGATCAACCTTTCTTTTTTGTGAGGCGTTTTTCAAGTCCTCTATCTTTCCTGTGTAAAGAACTTTTGTTTTTCCTTTTTTTTTGTCCAGGCTCTCCAAATCCTCAGAAAAAAAGAAATCTTTTTCCCTAACAAGAAAATCCTGCTTCCACTGTTTTCTCAGTTTTTTAAACAGGAAAACATCCTCAAAAAACACAAGGTCTTCCCACATCTCAAAAGTCTAACTTTAAAAATGCTTTTTATTTTATGCTTTTGGATGCCAAGAAGAATATTTCAAGATGCTATGGAAAGATATGGTAGAAAAAGGGGGAAGAACGGCAAAACTGCTTTTCTTGAGATAGAAAGAAGGGGAATAGATTTTAAGGCCAGAGAGCACGAGGAACTTGCAAGAGACTTTGTTGAGACTATTGAGGAGCTTAGGCGGAGAAGGATATATATAGACCTAACAGACGAGTCACATACTTTTTTGCCCTTACTTGGCGCTCACCTTTCAAGTTTTTTAGAGGAACAGCTTTCTAAATCAGGTCTTTGGATGGACGAGAAGCAGAAAATATCTCTCTACAACTTGTTTAGAGGAAAGACATTTGACGAGATTTTTTTTGAAAAGAACTCGGAAAAAATGATGGAAAACATCGAAAATGAAAGGAAACGTCTCAAAAAAGTTTTTTCAGGAGATGAGCAAGACTTTAACTCTTTTATAAAAACCTTACAAAAAGAAGCCGAAAGAGTTAGAACTTTGTTTTTAAATCTACCAAAGGAGTTTGAGAAAAAGTTAGAATACGACATATCAATACCAAACAGAACCAAAAAACACCTTGTTATGGCCGGTATTTCAAACGCTCTACAAAAAATAATTTTTGTTCTTGATGCTCTCAAACTTTAGTTTTCACTAAATTTTTTTATTTATGATATTTTTTCTTTAACATTCTCTTTCTCTCAAGCCTTTTCCTTATGCCTGCCTTTCTTGAGGGCCTTATCTTCTCGGTTCCCTTGCCTTTCTTCCTTAGCCCCCTACTTTTCCTTGCCGAGGATGTCAGGCCCCTGAAAACTCTTCTTCTATGAGCAACTAAAAAGCTCAGTTCCTTGCTATTAAGGACTGAGGGATGTAGTGGGTCAACCAAGATAACCTCAAAATACTTAGTTTTTCCATCATCTCCTACCCAGTAGCTGTTTAGCACCTCTAGGTTTGGAAACCTTCTTGAGGCTCTTTGCTCAGCGATTGTCTGCTTGCTTAGGGCTCTTGTTAGTTTTTTGAAGCCCATTCTCTTTGGCCTTCTTCCAGCCTTTGGTCTTGTGTGTTTTCCAGAGCCTTTTTTTATCTTTACCCTTGCAACTATGATTCCTTGCCTTGCCTTATAGCCAAGCTCTCTTGCCCTCTTGGGGTTTGAGGGTTTTTCTATTTTTAGAACACTTGTTTTCTGCTGTCTATATTCATATAGCCTTTCCCTAAGTCTTTGCTTTTCTTGCTTTGTTTCTCCTTTCAGCTGTCTTCTTATGGTTTCCTGAATTCTTTTGTATGTCATTTAACCAACCTCTTTTAACAAGGTAATGTACAACCAGCTTTTAAAAATAAATCAGGCAAAGCTTTTTAATGTTGTTGAAATAAAAAACCAAAATAAAAAATAAAAATAAAAAAAATCTAAAAATCTTAGAAAAAAGCTGCCAGGGTCTGAAGAATGTTAAAGAAAAAGTTTCCTATTGCAGATAGGTTTAGAAACCTTATAGCAGCTAGGATTATGAAAGACACAAATCCCACAAGCAAAATATTCCTGAAGAAACCCATACATTTATTTCTATATCTTCTGTATTTATAAATATTTGGTGTTTTTGGATTAATCAAGAATTTTCTTCTATTTTATTTGTTTAAAAGCCTTGTTTTTTGCTTGCAAAGCCGTAAAAAACCATTTTTATCTCTTTGGATTTTTATTTTAAATCTTTCCTAAAAGGAGTTTTCTATGAGGTTAGAGCTTATCTTAAATAAAAAAAGACAAAAACTCTCTGTTAAAGAGGGAACAACTGCAAGAGACTTAGTTATAAGAAAGAAGCTTTCCCCAAGAAAAACAACAAAAGAAAAAAGAAAAACAATAAAATGCCTTTGTGGAAAGGCTGCCTTGATAACTGTTCTTGGTAGAGGCTACTGTAAATCTTGTTTCAACAAAAGAATTCAGAAAAAATTTTTCCAAACTTTAAAAAAGCAGAAAATGGTAAGTTCTGGCGATCACATTGCCATAGCTTTCTCAGGCGGAAAAGATTCTGTTGTTTTACTTGACCTTTTTCTGAAATTTAGAAAAAGAACAGGCCTAAATCTAACTTTCTCAACAATAACAGTCAATGAGGGAATAAAATCCTATAGGGAACCACAAATTCCAAAACTAAAAAAATATCTGAATAATCTAAAAAGAAAAAACCTGATAGAGGACTACAAACTTGTTGACATAAAAAGCCTTGGTTTCTCGATTGACGATATAAAAAAAATTCTGGTTGACAGAAAAGGAGAGCCAGGGCTGTGTAGTTTTTGTGGAACTTTTAGGAGATACTTGGTTTCAAAAACTGCAAGAGAAATAAAGGCAACCAAAGTTGCCTTTGGCCATAACCTGGACGACTATGTCCAGACTCAGCTGATGAACATATTTGACAACAACATGGAACGATTCTTGAGTCTTGAGCCAAAGCTAACTTCTCCCTACTTTGTACACAAAATATCCCGGCTCATAGACATAACGGAGAAGGAGATCGCTGCCTATGCTCTTTTTAACAACCTGCATCCTTTCTTTGAGGATTGTCCTTATCTCAAGGGAAGCAAAAGACATTTTTTTAGGAGACTTCTTAACAAGATTGAGGACAGTTACATAGGCTCAAAGGTAAAGGCAAAGTATTTCCTCGACTCAGTCATGGAAAAAATTCCAACAAAGGAAAGAAAAAAGCTTTTCAAAAGAGTAGTTCTCTGTAAAGTATGTGGTGAGCCAACAACAAAGAAAATTTGTAACACATGTGAGATGCTTGAAAACCTAAACAAGATAAAACGCCTGAAAGCAAAACAAAAAACCAAAAAACAAAACAAAAAACTAAATAAAGAGTATTTTAATGTTTTACTTTTCATCTATCTCATTGCGGGCCTATCGTCTATCGGCTAGGATGACACCTTGACGTGGTGTAGGGGGCGGTTCGATTCCGCCTAGGCCCATTTTTTCAAACTTCTACAAAAACCTTTCAACTGCTTTTGTGATTTGGGGGGCCTTATCAACCAAGACATTGGGTTTGTGTTTTTTTAGGAGATACTTTGGATTCCAGCCATAGGAAACAGAAACAACTTTTAAACCGTTTTTCTTTGCGGATATGATATCTTCTTTTGTGTCCCCAACCACAACAACCTCTTTTTTGTTTAGCTTGTATTTCCTTAATAAATTTCTCAAAAGCCTTTTCTTGTCGCTGTACTTCAACTCAGTAGAAAAAATATCCTCAAAACATTTCAACAGCCCAAATTTTCTAAGCACTTTTTTTATTTTTTCCTTTTCAGTTGTTGAAAACACATATAGTTTCAAATTCTTCTTTTTCAGTTTTTTAACAACCAAACCTATTCCGGAAAAAAGCCTTACCTTGCTGTAATCGCTGGTTATTTCCCTTTTTTTTATTATCTCCCTAACCTCTTTTTTTGAAAACCCCATCTTGTAGAAGTTATTTTCCCATGTTGAATCGAACCATTCCTTAAAGCCCTTCAACGGCACATTAAATCTTTTCTTGTGTTTTTTCGCAAGATTTCTAAACATCTCCCAAATTATTCTAGCAGAATCCACCATGGTTCCATCAAAATCAAATGCAACTGCTTTTATCATTTTATTTCCCTTCAATTTCCCTCAAAACCTCTTCTGCCCTTGTCTTTTTATGTGGTTTTGTAAATATAACTGCGTTTTTATTCCAAGGCCTCCATTTTCTCCAGTCGCTGTGTCCTATCAAAATAAACTCTTTTTTTCTAAACAATGCAGCTATGTGCCCTGGCCCTGAGTCAACCCCCACAAAAAAAGAACAGTTTTTTATTAGATAGATCAAATCCTCAACACTTGTTTTTCCTATGATGTTATGAACTTTCTTATCCCTAGAAAAAGCCCTTGTCAGTTCCTTGAGCTGTCTTTTCTCTTTTTCAGCACCTATTAAATAAACATGAAATTTTCTCTTTAGTTTTTTTATCACTTTGATCCATTCACTATTTTTCCACAACTTATGTTTTCCAACAGCCCCAGGACATATAACAACATAGGGTTTTTTAACAAAAAATTTTCTTAAAACAACCCACTCTTTTTTCTTGTTTTTAAAATATGGTCTAAACCCCCCAACTTTTTTTCCACCAACAACAGATAACTTTGTTAAAATGTTGTGTTCTTTTTTACCATGTAGGAAATTTTTTAGAAAAACACCTCCAATTTCCTTTCTGTATTTGCTTCTAAGAAGAACTGCCTGAAATAAAAACCATATCCTACTATTTATATCAACAACCAGGTCATAATCCCATTTTATGTCTTCTTTTTTTGTTATTACTTTGTTTATGTTTGGGTTTTCCCTAAAAAAAACAGCAAAGTTTTTTTTACAAAAATAATCTATCTTTGCGTTCTTATATTTTCTTTTTAATTCATGGATTAACGGCAGAGTAAGCAAGGAATCTCCGATATGACTTAACTCAACAACAAGTATTTTTCTTATCTTGTTTTTGTCTATTTTGGCAGGATACAAAAAATTTATAAGATAGGAAAAGAAGAAGCGAATCAACCTTTGAAACATTTCAAAATCCATTTTATTCACTCTTTTTCATAAACTTTCCATTCTTTTAAAATTTCCTTCAAACCCTTTATCATTCCTTTTAAATATGTTTTTTTCTTCATCTTCTTTGCTTTTTTTATACAGTCTTCAAGCTTGTTTACGTTTTCACAGTTGATAACTAGTCCCTCCGCTGCCATTGTTTTTGCTAGTTCAAACTGATGGTGGTCTGCGTGTGCTTTCGAGTCCCCCCGTCTTGGAACAACAACAATGTTCTTGCCTAATCTTTTTGCGTATATTGTGCTTCCAGCTCCTGCGTGAGAAATAACAAGATCTGTTTTTTTCAGATATTTTTCCATCTCTTCCCTTGAACAAAAGTCAAATGCTTTCTTTATTTTTGGTTTTTGGGAACTTCCATACTGTACAGTAAAGTCGTATTTTTTATCTAGTTCCTCAATTTTTTTTAAAAGTCTGTTGAATGGATGAACATCTGTCCCAACAGTTACAAACACTTTCATTTTTGCTATTCAAATCACCCTTCCGAAATATTTTGTTTTTGGATATTTTTTTACAAGGTTTTTCCACTGAACCAAGAAGACATCGTACCAGCCTTTTTTGTATATAAACTTTGCAAACTTCCCTAAATCATCAATCCTTGCTATGCTTTCTATGAAGATTATTTTTCTGTTGAAAAGTCTTGCAAGAAAGACAATTCCAAAAGCGTTTCCTGCGCCAGTTGTTATAACAATGTCTGGGTTTTCTTTTAGAAAAATGAAAAAAGACTGCAAAAAATTTATTCCATATCTGAAAAGACTCATCTCAGGATCCATTATTCTGTAAACTTTTTTTTCTAATATTTTTTCTAAACCCTCAGTGTCTTTTCTTTTTGCTGTAACCAAAAACCAGTTGTTTCCATAAGCTTCCTTCAGGGCAAGGGCTTCGCTTGTGTGTCCTCCGGCGGATGCAGCAACACATATTTTTTTCATTTTATCACAACATTTTCTTAACTGCCTTAAAAACATCTTCCACTGTAATTAACTTAATTGCCTTTCCCTTGCAAATAGGACAAACTTTTGGAATTTGCCCCTTATGGACATTTATACATGGGGCGCAGGGCAATTTCCCTGCCTTATATATTGCTATGTTTTTTTTACTTAAGGGGCCAAACCTAACAGGAGTTTCAGGCCCATACAAGCCTATTGTTGGGGTGTTGACAGAGGAGGCAACATGCACTGTCCCACTATCGTTAGAAATAAGCAAATCTACGAATGAAAGAAAGGCCGTTAATCCTAAGATGCTTGTTTTTCCAGATAGGTCAACAACTCCTGCTTTTTCTTGTTTTGAAAGACCAGAGATAAACTTTTCGTTCAGCTTTGAGTCCTCTTTTCTTCCTACCAAAAACAAAACAAATTTATCCCCATACTCCCCTCTCATTTTTCTGTAAAGAGAAAGCCATCTTTCTAAAGGCCATCTTCTCATTGGTGCTGCCTCGCCAGAAGATAGTGAAAAAACAACTTTCTTTTTCATCCTAAATTTTCTTACAAGGTTTTTTGCGTGCTGTTTATCTTTTTTTGAATATTGGATAGAAACAAGCTTTACTTTTTTTGGAGCTTTAACCAAAAAAGGAGAAAACAAGTCAAAGTAAACAAGAGTGACGTGCTTCTTGTCATTATATCTAATCTTTATATCGTAAAGTACATCTCTTCTCAAACCTTTGAAACCAACAGTTCTTGATATAAAATATGCATAAATTGCAGAAGCCGTTGAAAAGGGCTCACCATCAACAACAAAATCATAACTTTGTTTTCTTAGCTTTAGAAAAATCGGTAGCAGTCCAAGTGGGTTGTAATCCCAAACCCAAACTTTACTTATAAACCTCTGGTTTCTGTAAACTTTTTCGGAGTAGTTTGTGCAAAGAACATCTATCTTAATTCCGTTCTTGTTAGCTTCCCTCAAAACCGGCAAGGTCAGGATAGCTTCTCCAACCCTTCCCAACTTCACAAAAAGAATTTTTCTTGCTTTTCTTGCGTTATCAAGAAGAGTTTTTCTGTCCTCCCTTTTTTTTAAAACTCTTATAAATGGTAGACCCAAGGGAAAAAAATACCTCTCAACAAACTTTATGCTTTCCTTAACAACCTTGCTCAAAAACACCCACCAAAGAAAAATTAAGTTGCTGCTTTTTTTTATCTTTTTTTCTTTATTTTCCTTTTCCCAACTTTCTTAGCTGTTTTCCCTCCCCCCTTCTTTTTGACTCTCCTATCCAGCTCGCTCAGCCTTTCTCTTAGCCTGTTTGTCAGACTTGTAAATATCTTGCTTTCTATGTTCAGGGCAGATTCTACCTTTCTTTTCATGCTCTCCAAACCTTCCCTCAACTCCTTTTCCTCAATATCATGTTCTTCCATTTTTCTTTTTAACTCTTCCCTTAGTTCCTTCAGCTCTGTTATTTTTTTGCTTATGTCTTTTAGAAAGTTTTTGGTCAGTGCTCTCTCCATCTTTATCTTTTTTGTGTCCTCTTCCATCTCTCTTAATCTTTCCTCTAGTTTTTTCCTAACCTCCTCCTCAACTCTCTTCTCCAGAATTTTTTCCTCGCTTTTAAGCATCAACCCCAGCCTTTTTTCTCCCTCAGAAAGCTTTTCGGATATGTCGCTTAGGATTTCTTCTTTTTTCCTGTCAAGCTCCTCAAGCTTTTCGTTGACTGTTTCCAATATTCCTGTTTTCCAAACATCTCTTTCCTCCATTTTCTTAAGATCCTTTCTTTCTTTCTTCTCAACCCTTTTCAAGCTTGTTTTTAGTTCCTCCAATGGCTTGTCTGTTGTTTTTATTTCTTTTATAACTTCCTTTGCAACGGTTTTTGGCTTTGTTATTTTTTTAACTTTAAGTGCCTTTGCCTTTTCTATAAGGTTGTTTGCCTCTTCTTTGCTTACCCCCTCAGCATATAAATTTCTCAAAATAGTTTCCTCATCTATTTCAAGATCAAGAAGTTTTCTTATTGTTTTTATTAGCTCCTCAGTTTCCACCATTATTTAAAAAAGGGAAGATTTAATTATTTAAAGTTTTGTTTTTAGGTCCACCATCTTGTTTTATTTTATTGTCTTATTTTATCTAGTTTTTTTATTATTTTTTTTACAACAAAAGAGGGAGCAGACGCACTAGCAATAACACCAACAGACCCAACATCCCTAATCGCTTTTTTATCAATCTCCTTTTCTGTTTTTATTAGTTTTGTTTTTGTGATGTTTTTACATAAATTTACCAGGTTCTTTGTGTTTGCGGAAATAGAATCTCCAACAACTAACATCAAGTCTACTTTTTTTGCCATCTCAACAGCCTTTTTTTGTCTTTGATCTGTTTCGGAACATCTTGTTTGGAAATAAACAACGTTTTTATATTTATGTTTAATTGCTGACAAAACACTGTTTATTTTTTCAAGAGTCTCTGTTGTTTGGGTAACCACACCAACCATATCAAACTCCCCAAGTTTCTTTACAAGCCCTGCATCACCTATAACAACTGGTTTACTCAAAAAGCTGCAAACATTTTTAACCTCCACATGGTTTTTATCACCGATAATAACAACCCGATAGTCTTTTTTTTCAAGGTTTAGCGCTTTGTTTAATAAGTTTTTAACATATGGGCACGTCAAATCCAGAAATTCAACCTTGTTTTTTAAAATTGTTTCTAAGTCTGTTTTGTTGATTCCGTGAGCCCTTATAACTATTTTTTTGTTTTTTGCCTTATCAAGAGAATCAATAATTTTCAGACCTTTTTCTCTTAGGTATTTGTTTAGTACTCTGTTATGTGCCAACTTACCATAAATCACCCATCTTCTCTTGTTTTTTATTTTTAAGCATTTTTCTAGGGCAAGTTTCACCCCAAAGCAAGGCCCTTGGTGATTTTTATTGGGCAAAACTATTTTGATCATTTAGGTATTCCCTTGTTTTTTTCTTTTTATTTGTTTGGTTTATTTTTATCTATTTTTAAAAATTTAGCAAAATGGACTGGCTGGGAATCGAACCCAGACCCCCGCCACGCGAAAGCGGGATTCTACCGTTAAACCACCAGCCCATAAAATAAGAAAAGAAAGGCAAAATTCTAAAATTTACGCTATTTTTGTTTTTAGTGAGTTTAGGGTTCCGGATGTTGAGATAGTTTCAAGTGCAACATTTTTTCCACCAACCTCTCTTACAAGCAAGGCAGCAAGTATTAGTTTGCTTTCCTCCCCTTTTTTGCATGTCACTATGATTTTGTCTGTTTTTGTGAGGGAAAGATATGGGTTGATCTGAGCCAGCCCAAACTCCCCAAAAAGTAGCCTTATCTTATTTGTTATTTCCTTGAAAACCAGATCTCCCCTTATTTTCTCCTTTCTAGGACCAAAAAAATCTATCTTGAAAAGAACATGTCTTTTCTTTTCCCTAAGACTTTTTATCAAGGGTTTTTTTCTCATTTCTATTAAGTTTTTGTCAGTAGCCTTAAAAAATCTTACTAATTAGAGAAATATAAGGGCTCTTGGTGTAGCGGTAACACGCATCCTTGGCATGGATGAGATCAGGGGTTCGACTCCCCTAGAGTCCACTTAAAAATCAGTCTTATCTCAACTTTCCTTTCTTTATTTTTCTCTCTAGATCAGCAAGCTTCTTTTTAACATCTTTTTCATTCTTTGCTTTCTCAACAATTCCAACAATCTCATCATAGAACTTGTAGTAAAAATCAGGCGAGTATTCTTTTCCTCCTTCCTCCAGGAATTCTCTGTATTCTTTTTCGACTTGTTTTATCTCTTCTGCGCTTTTGCTAAGAAGCTCAACTTTTTCAAGACCAGTTATTGATTTTGCCCTTGAGAGAAAGCGAATAAGTATATTTTCGTAAAGCCTGTCTATATATATTTTTTCCCCGGTTTTTTTCAGAACGTTTAGGAATATGGAAATTCCCTTTCTAAACTCTTCTCCTGTTTTGGAAATTTTTAGAATTAGTGGAGCTGCCTCCCTGAGAAAAAACTCCTCTTTTTTCTTTTTTCTCATAGAAAAACACTATGAAAAGCTGCCTAACCAGAGATAAAAACTATTGTGTCTCCTCTCACAAAAATAGCAGGGTGTTTTGTCTTTGTGTCGTCGCTTGTAACTTCTGCGTTCTCCAAAATAACGTTTAGATGGACATCAAAACTTTTCAAAACCCCTGAAATTGTTGTATTTCCCTTCAGCTTTAGCATGACTTGCTTCCCAATAACTGAGTTCAACATATCAAAAGGTCTTGTTGTCATCTAACCCACTTTACTAAAATTTAAACAATCTCTTTAAAAATCTTTGTAAAAAGTTTTCTTTTTTTTCCTCAAACTTTTCCCCAGAAATCTTTTCTGCAAGTTTTTTAAAATAACTTGCCTCCCTGCTTCTTGGCATTCTTACAAGTAAAGGGGCTCTTTGCCTAAAGGAAAAAGTTTCGGCTATGTTTTCGCTAAACGGTATTGAAACAAGTAGGGGCAGGTCAAGTGCTATCGAGGCATCTTTTTCTCCCAACTCATACTTTCTATCTCTTATCTTGTTCATCACAAATCCCAAAACCCTTTTTCCATCCCTCTCACTTATTCTTTTCATCTTGATTGCATCAGCAAGCGAGGCCTTGGTTGGCTCAAGAACAAGTATCACATCATCAGAAGCCTTTATTGCTGCCAGGGTTGTTTCATCAGCTCCTGCCGCGCTATCTATAACAATAAAATCATACATTTCCCTTAGCTTTGAGATTTGTTCCCTCAGGGTTGATAAATCATATTCTCTTAGCTCTATTGTAGCTGGAACAACATCTATATCATATGAGGAATAGATAACATCCCTTATCTTTGCCTCTCCGTTTAGGGCATCCTCAAGAGTTATCGGGGAGTTTTGGAGGTCAAAAAGCAGGGTTAGGTTTGCCATGTTTAGGTCACCATCAACAACCAAAACTCTCTTGCCTAGTTTTTTTAGGGAAAGAGCTAAGTTCGCAGCCATGGTTGTTTTTCCTGTGCCTCCCTTTCCAGACGTTATTGTTATTGTTGTCATCCCATCACCTTAATCTTTAAAACCCAACATCCTTAAAATATCTCTCCTTTCCAGGGGCTTTTTTTCTTCTGTCTTTTTTTCTTTTTTAATTTCTTTCTTTTCCTCCTCAAAAATTCCCAAAACTTCTAAATCCTTTAACTTCCTTGGCTTTGTTTTTGCCTCCTCATGCAGGGCCAGAAAAAGCCCGACTTTTTCCCTGCTCAGGGAAACTTTTTGTGCAACCCCTTTTTTGATATCCTTTGTTTTTTTGAAAACCCTCTCACCAAAAGTCCTTTGCTTTTTCCCCAGATTTTCGAGAAACGCTGCCTTTATGACTCCTTTGTCGGAAATAAGAATCAGGTCTTTTGCCCCCTCTCTTGACATGTAGGAAAAGGCAACATAGCCTGTTAGTCCTGGCAAGGCCTTCTCTAAAAACTTTTTAAGACCTATGCCAACCTCTTCCATCTCAAGCTTTCCTTCTGGCAGCATGTTTTTTCAACACTATAACTTTATCCGCAGTATTCTTCAGAGTAGCTGCGGCTTCCTCGTCAAACAAAAGAACAACAGTGTTTTTTCCCTCCTTCTTAACTCTCAACAAGGCAGGTAGAAAGTCTGAGTCCCTTGTAACAAACACAAAGGTGTTTATGTTTTTATTTCTATAGAGGGTTTCCACAATGTCAGAAGCCATCATCACGTCAACATCGCCAACACATATGATGTTTTCATAGCCCTGATTTGCCACAGCTTCCAACAGCTTTGAGGATGCATACTGATTTAGGAAAACCCTTGCTATTTTTATCTCCCCAAACTCAGAGGCTATTTTGTTTACTTCCTTTAAGTTTAGCTTAAACTCCTTTCTTAACATGTTTGGGCCATCAACAAATATGGCGGTGTATTTTGGTCCTGGCAACATTCTTGAAAAAAACCTGAAAAACTCCCTGAACATCTTCTCACATTAAAAATACATTTTTATTCTTAATCTTGTTACTTTTTCTAAACACAAAAAGAGCAAAAAAGGTTTTAAACTGAATTTTAGGCTCTTTGAACACACTTTGCGTTTTAGGTGCTAACATGGAAACAAAGTTCTCAAAGGCAGGCCAAATAAAGCCTGGTGGTTATCTTGTGGTTGATGGGGTTCCCTCCAGGGTTTTGAGTGTTGAAAAATCAAAGCCAGGAAGACATGGAGCAGCAAAGGCAAGAATTGTTTCTGTTGGGGTTTTTGATAACAAGAAAAGAGAGATAACAAGACCTGTTGGTGCTGATGTTGAAATCCCAATACTTGATAAAAGCACGGCACAAATAGTCGCTGACCTGGGAGAGTCCTTTCAGCTTATGGACTTACAGACCTATGAGACCTTTGACATCAAAAAGCCAGAGGATGTTGAGAATCTGGAGACAGGAGCAGAGGTTGAGTATATTAAATTTGGGAACAACATGAAAATAGTAAGAAGAAAGAATTAATTTTTTATCTAACAATCTCTCCTTCTTTTACATTCTTATCTACAAACACTAACTTTGGAATTTTTTCTCCAGCAGCAAGAAGCATTCCCTCGCTTTTTATCCCTCTTACCATTCTTGGCTCTAGGTTTGCAACTATTACAATGTTTTTTCCAACAAGCTCTTCTGGTCTGTAATATGGATAGATACCAGCAACAATTGTTCTTTTCCTGTCTGCCTTAATTCCCAGCCTAATCAACTTCTCTGAGTTTGCTACTCTTTCCGCAGAAATTACCTTGGCAACCCTTAGATCTATTTTTTGAAAATCCTCAAAAGATATCAAGTTTAAGTTTGTTTTTAAGTTTGTCTTCAAGATTTCCCCCTCTTTTTCTTTTTTTGTCTTTTCCCTAAACTCAACTCTTGGGAATAAAATTTCCTTTCTCCCTATTTTTTGGTTTTTTTTGACAAGCTTAAACTTTTTTGCAAGTTCAAAGCCCTTATCGTCTGTCTTTCCCTTATAGCCTAACTGTCTCAATATTTTCTCAGATGATGAAGGAATAAAAGGAAACAATAAAAAAGACACAACACTCAAGATATTTGCAACCGATGATAAAAGAACCTCTAACTTTTTTGGGTTTTTCTTTGCAAGCTCCCATGGTTTTTTGTCATTTATCAGCTTGTTTGTTTTTGCCAACAGCTTGAAAACAACACCAAGTGCCTCATGAAGTGCATATCTTGAAAATGCCTTTTCATAATCTTTTATTGTTTTCTGGATTTCTTTTTTCAAATATTGTTTTGAGATTTTTGGAATTCTAGAGTTGGAATACTTTTCAACCATGGTTAAATATCTTTGCAACAGGTTTCCCAACTCATTTCCCAACTCGTTGTTTATTCTTCTAACCAATCCTTTTTCCGAGAAGTCGCCATCATTTCCAAAAGGAACTTCCCTGAAAAGAAAATATCTCAGCGCATCAACACCATACCTCTCAGTTAACTGAATCGGCCTTACAAAGTTTCCCTTGCTTTTACTCATCTTTTCTCCGTCAACAGTCCACCAACCATGAGCAAAAATTGTTTTTGGTAGTTTGATACCCAAGGCAAACAATATTGCTGGCCAATAAATTGCATGGAATCTAAGAATATCCTTGCCAACCACATGAACCGCTGGCCAGTATTTCCTGAATTTCTTTCCCGGGTGCTTTGGGGAATAATCAAGGGCAGTTATGTAATTACTTAAGGCATCTATCCAAACATATGAGATGTGTTTCCTATCAAAAGGCAGTCTTACGCCCCAGTCAAAGCTTGCCCTTGAGACTGAGAGGTCCTGCAATCCCTGTTTTACAAAGGCAACAACCTCGTTTTTTTTCTCTACAGGAAGGATAAAGTCAGGATGCTCTCTTATATATTTTAACAACTTATTTTGATATTTGCTTAACCTAAAAAAATAGGTTTCTTCCTCAACAATCCTCAGCTCCTTTCCACACGCAGGGCATCTGTTGTTTTCTATCTGCGCTTCAGTATAGAAAGATTCACAGGAAACACAGTATTTTCCCCGATATTTTCCCTTATAGAGATCTCCCTTTTCAAACAGCTTTTGGTAAATCTCGGCAACAGTTTTTTCGTGTTTTTTGTCTGTTGTCCTTATGAAATAGTTGTTTTCTATATTTAGCTTTGGTAGGATTTCTCTAAATGCCTTACTCATCTCATCAACAAACTCTCTTGGGTTTTTCCCTGCCACCCTTGCAGCCTCCTCAATCTTTTGACCATGTTCGTCAGTCCCTGTAAGAAAGAACACATCAAGGCCAATTAGCTTATGATATCTTGCAAGAACGTCTGATGCTAGGCTTGTGTAGGCATGTCCTAGATGTGGTTTGTCGTTTACATAGTAAATAGGCGTTGTGACATAGTATGTTTTTTTAGTTTTTTTTAAGACAACCACCCCAAAAATTGTTTTTATAGAAAAACTATTTTGAAAGCTTTTTAAACTTTAACTAAAAAATTCACTGAATTCCCTGAAAAGGGATTACACAGTTTTTAAACTTTTCCCACTCTTCTATAGTTTAAAAGAGAAAGGAAAAGAAAAAGGAGTTTGGGTTTTAATATAAATTAATACAAACAAACTTATGGTGGTGTAATGTATCCCCCAGTACAACAACAAGCTTATGACAGGGCAATAACAATATTTTCCCCCCAGGGCTTTATCTACCAGGTTGAGTATGCCCTAAAAGTTGTTGAAAGAGGGACAATAGGTTTAGCACTTATGTATAAGGATGGAGTTTTTCTTGCAGGTGAGAGAAGAGTGACAACAAACTTGGTTGATATTGCCTCCTTGGAAAAGATTTTTCAGATAGATAATTATATAGGAGCAATCTATGCAGGACTTATAGGAGATGCAAGAAGATTGGTTTTGTTGGCAAGAGATAAGGCAATCGAAGAAAAACTCCTCTATGACGAGGAAATTGGCGTCTCATATCTCTCAAGATATCTTTCCTCTGTTGTTCAGTTTTATACACAGTATGGAGGGGCAAGACCTTTTGGAGTTTCAGTGGTTTTGGCAGGAAAGGACGGAGATGGTTTTAAGATTTTTGAGATAGAGCCGTCAGGAGCATTAGCAAGTTATAAAGCCATAGCAATAGGCAAAGATAGAAAAGAGGCAATGGACTATTTGGAGAAACATTACAAAAAAAACATGAGCTATGAGGAGATTGTTGATTTAGGTCTGAAAACCCTAAAACATTATTTTTCAAAACAGAAGGAAGAATTTAAAATAGACAGGTTTGTGTTTGCCAAGGTTGATGATAAGGGTTTCTCCTTCTTGAAACAGCACGAGATAGAGAAGATTTCAAAATAAGGTGTTTTAGTTGGTTTCTTTGGACAAGGCTGTTATAGCCTCTTATGAAAAGCATGGTTTAAAGTTTGAGATTTACGTTGATCCAAGTCTCTCCCTTGAGATAAAAAAAGGAAACAAAAAAATAGAGGATGTCTCACTCGATGATCTGCTTGCTGCTCAGGAAGTTTACAAAGACGCCCCAAAAGTAAAATCAAAGAAATTTTACAAGGACGCGCCTAAGGTAGAAAGAGTCTCAGATGAGAGTCTTATAAAGGTATTTCAGACAACAGATCTTGCCAAGGTTGTAGAGGAGATAATAAAACACGGCAGGGTGCAGCTAACAACAGAGCAGATGAGAGAGCTTAGGGAAAAGATTTTTCTTGAGATTGTGGATCTTATATCAAGAAACGCAATAAACCCACAGACTCAGACTCCTCATCCGCCACAAAGAATAGAGAATGCCCTGAGAGAGGCTAGATTCGCTCCAAACATCCTTAAAAAGGCAGAGGACCAGGTTGAGGAGGCAATCTCAAAGATAAAGTCAATCCTCCCTATATCCATGGAAAAGATAAAAATTGATGTTTTTACCTCCTTGGAGCATGGTGGAAGGCTTTCAGGTGCTTTAAGAAAATACAAGGTTCTAAAGGAGGAATGGCTAAGCAACGGATATCATGTTGTTATAGAAATGCCAGCAGGTCTAAAAAACTCCTTTTTCAACGAGCTTAACAAGATAACAAAGGGAGAAAATAAAACAAGTGTTTTGGATCAGTAGTTTTTTGGTGATTGAATGGAAAGAAACCCAGAAAAAACAACAAGGAAAATAGTTTTACCAGGAGATTTTCTAGGAGATCTTGGGACAAGAAAAACAGGAAAAAACATCTATGTTTCCGGGGGCAAGGCCTACTCAACAAAGGTTGGTTTGCTTGAGGAGAAGCCAGACTATGTGTCGGTGATTCCGCTAAAGGGAGCTTATGTCCCAAACACAGGAGACTTGGTTATAGGTTTTGTACAGTCAGAGGTTTTTGGTGGCTATGTTGTTGACATAAACACCCCGGTTATGACCTTTATTCCAAAGGACCAGGTAAGATTTGACCTAAGAAAAGGACAAATTTTGTTTGCAAAGATAACACATGTGGATGAGCTTAACGAGGCAGACATAAACCTTGTAAGAGTTCTACCAAGAGACGGAGTTGTTATAACAGTTGACCCGGTAAAAACCCCAAGACTCTTAGGTAAAAACAACTCGATGTTGGAGCTCCTAAGAAAAACAACAGAACAAATTTTTATAGGTAGAAACGGAAGGGTTTTTTTGAGAGGGGAGGATTTGGAAACAGCAATTGAGGTAATTCGTTTTATTTCGGAGCACAGCCACAAGCCAAACCTCACAGAAAAAGTATCTGAGATGATTGATAAAAAACTAAAACTAAGGGAAAAAAGATTGAAGGAGAGTGATTAGGTTGGCAGAAAAGGAAATTGTCTATGTGGACAAAAAGGGAAAAAGACTTGATGGAAGGAGCCTTGAG
>JAFCFF010000046.1 GCA_017608775.1 Candidatus Iainarchaeum sp.
GTTATGGTAAAACAATTTGATAGCCAAACCCTTTATGTTGAAGCCTGTGGAGACGAATGTCAGTTTGACTGCAATGCTGCCTTAACATAGGTGATTTGATTGAGATTGTCTAAAGAAAAAAAACAAAAAAGAAAAAAGGGATTTATAGGGAGCATAGGAGACGATGTTCCTGCCTTGATTCCAATTGTGATAAGCATAGTGATATTTTTCTCTGCCTTTGGATACTCCATGAACTTGTTTAATCTTAAGACAGATACCTATCTTAAGACAATGGAGGCATTTTCAATAGCAAGAACAGCAAAGGGAAACAACGTTATTTCCACATTTGATGATTTTAATAAAGCATGTGAGAAAAACCAGCTTTCCAACTCAAAGTTTTTTTATTTCCTGATGGATCCGGAAGATCTCAACGAGGGTTTTGATGTCAGGGAATTTAGGGAATATAAGTTTAACGTTTTCAGGGGGTTTGAGGGAACCTCTGGAACCTCTCCTACCTATGAGTCAGATCAAGAGTTTAGATGTTACTGCTATCTTGAGGAATGTGAGAGTAGGGAGTTTGGAGAAAGCTCTGTTTTCTCCTTTATATTTCCGGTTGTCTTGAAGGAGAACTTTAACAGATATAGCTTGAAGTACTTGGTTGTTTTGGTGTGGTAAGATGTTAAAAATAGGAGAGAGAAAAAAAAGATTTCAAAAAGGGCAGGCAACCCTGACAGACGCCCTCTTCTTTTTAACGGTTGTAACAATAATAAGCACCCTGCTGTTTGTTTCCTCCCTAAGATATGGAAAAAGCCTAGAACCAAAACTAAAGGAACAGTTTATCAACGAGTATGTTGGGAGTGCAACAAAAACTTTCTTCTGGGTTTCAACACAGGTAGGAGACAACCCAGAAAAACAGGAATATGTCTCTGTATTTCTAAAAACAATATTTTTCAACGACCTTGTAGAAGATACATGCCTTACAAACAGAGAAAACTCAAACTGTGATTTTGATCAAACCAAACATATCAGCAAAGAGATGTATGATGCTGCCCCTCCACACCCAAAAATCAACCTCTCACACATGGTTGTTGACACAATGAAAGACCTGATGGAGCCGGTTTCCTCAGCATACGATTATTTTTGGTATATAAAAGGAACAGAAGCAGGAATGTCTGATTGGTTTCCCCTGTTTTTGCTTCGTTATTCTGGAAACTACTATCTTTGCAGCCCAACCAGCTGGGACGATGTCGAGCAAAAACTTCTTATGAGAGCTGGAAATACCTATAGCTTCAAGACTTTCTTTAGTTCAATATCCCCCTGGATGACAGATCCAAAAGTAGTTTACTTTGACTTTGGGATTGTTACCTGGCTGATAAAAACAGATATGTTAGATGATAGCACTCTTGGAGAATTAAACTGTGAAAAAATCTAGATTTCTTAATTTTTTTACAAACAACAACTACTCCTTCAAGGGCTTTATTTCATTCTCCTCTTCCTCCTCCTCTGCTTCTTCCATCTCCTCCTCACTCATACCAAGCAACTTTCTTAGGTCTGGAATTTCTTCCTCCTCTAGTTCAGACGGTTTTTTCTCTTCCTCCTTTGGTTCTTCCTCTATTTCTTCCTCAATTACTTTCCTTTTTCCTCTCTTGGTTTTTCTTGCTTCTCTCAGCTTTCTCAACCTCTCTGCCCTTGTTTCTATCTTTGATGGCTTCTTTTCCTCCCCAACCTGCCTAAATATGTTTTCTGCAAGGGTTTCAATCTCACTGGTTTTTGGCAATCTACCTTTTCTTCTTCTAAATTCTCTTACTCTTTCTCTTGCGTGTTTTTCTAAAACCACCTCATCTTCCTCCTTTATGGCAGCAAAGACATCCTCCACTATTTTAACACCTTTTTTCTTTTTTGCCAGCTCGTCAAGTCTTTTCAAAAGCCTTTGATACCTTGGTTTTTTCTTTTTCTTAAAAGATTTTATTCTTTTTTTTGCCTTCTCAGCTATTTTCCTTGCAGCTTCTTCTTCTTTTTTCTCAATCTCTGTTTTTCTAAAACCAAAAACACTAAGAGCAAGAAGCAGCACCACAAAAACCGATAAACCAACAAGAAGATTGTAGTACATTATTCCCGCTAAGATAGCTCCTGAAATCAGGGAAAAAACAAGAACAACAACAAATGTCTTTTCCCTTCTCCAAACATTTCTGGCTATCGCATAGCCAATCCCAAAGTTTCCCAAAACAACCAAAGCAAGAAAAACCCAAAACACAGTGTCTGTAGCCATTTCCTTCCCTTTTCCTTTTCTCAAGTTTTAAAAAATAATTATAAAAAGAATATATGCTTTCTTATTTTATGTCTTTTCTTTCCTCTTTGTTCAGCCTGTCAATAAGGTTGTTTGTTCTTTTCTTACCTTATTTTTTAATAGGCGCTCTTGTCTTTTTTCTAATAAGAAAAAAAATAAAAAAAGCAAACTGGTTTATTCTTGTGTTTCTACTTTCATTTGTTCTTCTTTTTCTCACGTTTTTGATATTCTCATTAAGATCGGAATATAGGTTTGTTGCTCTTGATGCCTTGTTCTCGGGCGAAATAATATCCGGAGCAATGCTTTCCTTCATCCTCAAAGGAGCTCTTACAAGCCTTCTTTTTTCCGTGGTATTTCTTCCCTTTATAATGGTTTTTGATTTTGTGAGAAATTTTTTCTCAAAGCCCTTATTGTTTTTTTCTTTCTTCCTGGCCCTATTTGTCTTTGCTTTTCTTGTTTCTCT
>JAFCFF010000012.1 GCA_017608775.1 Candidatus Iainarchaeum sp.
AGTCGTTAACAACCTCTAAACCCTTGTTAAATCTTCTTCCTATCTCCTCCCTTAGTTTAGAGGCAATTAGGCTCTTCCCTATTCCAGGGGTTCCAGTTAAAACAACTCTTATCATAAAAAGCATTTTTAAAACAAGCTTAAAAAATTACCTAAGTCTGATGGAATCAAGGTTTTGGGGAGCAACAACACTGACCCTGAACTTTTTTGTTATGTATTTTGCAAACTCCTCTACCTTGTTTTTTTCTCCATGGTTGACAATAATTTTTTTTGGCAGGGGCTGTAGGTTCCCAACAAACGCAACAAGCTGGTTTCTGTCTGAGTGTCCTGAGAAGCCCTCAACAGTTTCTATTCTTAGATTTACGTCAATTTTCTTCTTTTTTCCGTTTTCCTGAACTATGATTTCCTTAAGCCCGTTTTGGATTCTTCTTCCCTGGGTTCTTTCCGCCTGGAAGCCAACAAACAACAAACAGTTTTTGGGGTCATGGGCCATCTTATTGAAGTATTCCACCACAGGACCGCCAACCATCATCCCACTAGTCGCAAGGATTACTGCTCCTCCATCCTCAAGAATTTTATCTCTATCTTCCCTCTCAACATCCCTGAAAATTTCAACAGTAAATGGATTGTCATTGTGTAGAATCCTTCTTTGGAGGTTTTTCCTTAGAAACTCTGGATAAACAGTATGGATGGCAGAGGCCTCCTTTGTCATGCCGTCTGCGTAGATTTTTGCTTTTTTGCTTAACCTACCTCTTTTATCAAACTCCTCTAACGTAAGCATTACTTCCTGGCCCCTTCCAACAGCAAAGACAGGAATCAAGACATTCCCTCCTTTTTCAACAACCTCATTTATAATTCTGATAAGGTTTTCCTCCGCATCTTTTCTTGACGGCTGTTTATCCTCCGAGCCACCATAGGTGCTTTCAAGGATTAGTGTCTCAAGCCTAGGGAACTTTGTTTTTATTGGCTCAAACAGCCTTGTGAACCCAAACTTTATGTCCCCAGAGTAAAGTAGGTTGTGGTTTCCCTCACCAAAGTGCAGATGTATCATTGTACTTCCTAAGATATGGGCTGCGTTGAAAAAAGTAAGCTTTATGTCAGGGGCTATGTCAGTTACCTCGTTATAGTTTCTTGTTACACAGTGCATAAGAGCTTTTTTCACGTCTTCCTCTTGATAGAGTGGGGTTCTTCCCTCCTTCTGAGCAACTTTTATGTAGTCTATGTGTAGCAAGGCCATAAGGTCTCTTGTTGCTTCTGTGCAGTAAATAGGCCCTCTAAAACCAAGCTTGAAAAGATATGGTAGTGCCCCGGAATGATCCATGTGTGCATGACTTAGTACAACCGCATCAAGCTCGTTCACAGGAAACCTTAAAATCTCAAGTAGAGGCAGGTCCTCTTCTCCACCTTCCCCAAAACCCATGCCACAATCAAGCAATATTTTTGTTTCTGGCGTTTCTATGAAGATACAGCTCCTTCCAACCTCCTTGAACCCACCAAGACTTGTTATCCTTACCCAGCCATCTTGGTTTTTTCTTCCCCTGTAAATTCTTTCTGAAACTTCTCTCAGGAAATCTCTTCTCTCCCTTGCGTTGTTTGAGAGAAAAAACCTTAGTCCCTCAAGGGTTTTTGATGGTTTTGCAGGAGTTCTTAGTATGTGTGGTGTCCAACCAGTTCTTGTTATTATTTCCTTTAGTGTTGTACCCTGCTTTCCTATAACCAAGCCAGGCTTTAAGCAGTCTATCACAACCTCGCTGAAGGGTTTTTCAAAATAAATTGTTTTTATTTGTGCATCCTCTGGGACAATTTCTCTTATTATTTTTTCAGACTCTTTCTCATCAAGCAGTTGATTCTTGGAGGTCCTTATCTTGACCTTTTTTTTAAGTTGGATAGCTAGTTTTGAAACAAGAGTTTCATCATCAAAAAAAGGTTTTTGGTTTTTTGTGTAAATCACAATGTCTGTTCCCTCTATTTCCACAGAACCTATATCCGCCCTGTTTTCCAGGATTTCCCTTATCTTTGTTTCAACATCTTTCTTATAATCTTCTATTTCCATTGTTTTGTCACCAGAAACTGTAAAGCCTTTTTTAAGGCTCTTTTATTTTGTTTTGCTACCTATCTTCAAGTAAATTTTTTCTAAATCTTTTTCAGAAATTTCCCTATACCCTTCCTTATCTATTATCGCAACAATAGCGCCCTCTCCCCCAGAAAACAAATCTCTTTTCTTTGCTGCCTCTATTGCTCTTAAGGCAAGCACTATTGCTTCTTCTTCCTTCATGTCTTCCTTATATTCACTATCAAGTAAGCCCAAGGCAAAAACACTTCCCGAACCCGAGGAAAACTTATCAAACTCAAGAACCGCCCCATCAACATCTATTTTATAGAGCTTAGGAGCTTTGTCATAACCAGCAATAAAAAACGCAGCTGCAAGCCCTAAAAACGCAGCTATGTCTAACCTGCTTCTGTTGATAAAGCTTAGGAAGTTTGAAACTGCTTTTATGTTTATTTTTCTTTCCCTCTCAACCTCGTAATTTTCTATGTATGTTTTCAAAAAGTTCTTGAGTTGTTGCGCTGCCGAGACGCTTCCTGTCAAACCCATTCCAACAAAATTAGTTATCTTATATATTTTTGGAAACCTATCCTCAACAATCATCCTGCCAGAAACTCTCTTGTCTGATGCAAGCAAGACAAACTCTTTACATCTTATTCCAACAAGAGTTGTGCCTGCTCTCAAACTGTTAATTTCCTCCCCTATTTTAACTTCCATAAAAACACTTTTTTCAAAGAAAAAGATCTGAGCCTATATGATAAAGCATTGCTAAAACTTTTTAAACCTTTTTTCTGCCTTTTTTGCCGTTTCTCCAAATGTAAAATTATCTCTCTTGTTTTTTTACACCTTTGCCCACATCTTTGTTCTTTCTCTTACTCTTTTTTCTTTCTTTGAAAAATTCGATCTTGATTTCCTTGTCAATATCCTCAAACAACCTCTTTACAATTTTCTCTAGGTTTTGGCTTAGTTTTTCCCTTATAAATATCTTGTTTTTCTTGATTTCATAGCTTAGGCCTTTTTCCTTTTTCATCAAATATGCCAGGCCATCTGAAACCTTCTTTGCTATTGCCTCCAACTTTTCTTTTCCCTCAAGTCTCTTGACAAGCCTTACCTCAAAGCTGACATCTCTTCCTGCCAGGGGATGGTTGAAGTCAACAACAACCCTTCCACCAGATATTGTTCTTATGACCCCATATCTGTTGTTTATATCAACAACAAGCCCAGGAGCTGGCCTTATTTTTCTTTTCTTGAATTCGTTGATAGAAACTATGGCAACCAAATCTCCCTTCCTTTCCCCATAGGCATCTTTTGCCTTTAGGCTGATTTTTTTTGTTTCTCCCTCTCTCATTTTTTTTAGGGCTTCTTCTACACCACTCACAACCTCAGACTTTCCAAGGATTATATCGATATCTTCCTTTGTTTTCTCAAAAACTTCACCATTTTTAAAGCCCTTATAGTTTATTCTGTAAACCTCTACCATTTTTTCACCAAACCCAATCTAAATCAGGGCAGCCACAAAAAACATCGTAACAGCGATTATCGCAACAACAATAAGTCTTATTGTCTCATCTATGGTAATGGGAAGGCTTAGCCCTCTTAGTATGACATAGACAAAGAGTGCCGAGAATAACAAACCCACACCAACAATAAGCTTTGCAAGCCACCAGGGTTTTCTCCCAGTAAGTCTTAGCCTTTCTATGTCGATTTTTAGCTGTTCAATCTCCTTTGTCAAATCCTCAGTTCTTTTCCTTGTTTTTTCTACTATGCCGAGTGCAGACTTGCTAAGTGACTTTATTTTTTCCTCTAGCCCTGCAGCTTTTTCCTGGGATAGTTTCTCAAACGCCTTTTCTTTTTCTTTTATTCGTCCTGAAATAACTCTGTCTATTTCTTTTTCCTTTTTTTCTATAAAACCACCAAACTTTTTCTCTACTATCTTTGCTATCTCTCTTTCCAGCAAAGCAAAGGTGTTTGCCTCTGCAATCAAAAGAAGCCTTTTTGCTTCTTTTTCCCTTACTCCCATTGCCTCTAGTGTTTTGGTGATTTCCTCGTTGCTTTTTCCCTGTCTAACCATTTTCTGAATTATTTCTATTATTCCCTCTTCTTTCTTTTTTACCATCTTCTCGCCTAAACTATTAAAATCTCTTTGTTTAATATTTTTTCCTCTTCCTCGTATTTTATCAAAATACGTATTAAGAAGACTCCTTTCTCCAAACCCTTAAAAAACAAATCCCTTTCTTTGCATCTTTCTTTTATTTCTAGGGTAAACGTTTTTTTTCTAACGCCCCCCACAATGTGTTCGAGGCCCTCAGAAAAAATTTCTATCTCAACAGTTTGTGGATTGGATGAGCAAACCCTTAAAGTTTGTTTGATTGTTTCACCAACAGAAAAGCTGCTTTCACCCAAAATTTCTGATTTGATTTCTCCAGCTGTTTGTTGAATATTGAAGGAGAGATTTATTGGCTGGTGAAAGTCTGCCCTTATCCAAACTTCTCTTTCTCCCTCCTCAAAAGGAAGATCAATTAACTTTTTTTCATCTGGCTTTAGTGTTTTTATTTCTTGTCTAAACCCATCTCCAACAATTACAACATTTTTAATTTCGTGATTAGAAACGTTTTCTATTTCCAGTGCAACTCCTTTTGGTGTTTGTTTTATTTTTCCCCTTAGTCCAATGTTGAAATAAAGAGAGTAAACAAGAAGAGCAATAAGAACACTTATAAAAATTACAAACATGCCAAAGATAAACATCTTTGTTTTTGGTTTATAAGTCATCTCAGATGAAAAAGGTAAGTTCTTTTTTAATTCTTTATCCTTGTTTAGAGTTTTATGCCCTTCATGCCAACACCACTCAAAACAAAAGAACAACTTGAAAAAAGAAAAAAAGTTTTTTCTATTGTTTTAACACTGATAATTGTTTTTTCCTCTCTTTCTATACTTCTCTATTTTTCCTTCTCCCCAGGCGAAGACAAAGGCACTCAATCAGCTGTTGGAGAGGGAAATATTGAGATTTTTGTTGCACAGGATTTAAATGCCACAATTGTTCAAAAGACAAACAACCTTGTTTTGCTCTTAGAGCCCCTCAAATCCCTGACAAATAAAGAAAGGGAAATTTCTGATATTTTTTCAAAAAACTTTAGGGTTTTTGGTGTTTCCTGTCTAGACACGGAAGACAATAAAACAATCTGCAGGGTGGAGCTTTCCAAGGCAGAGGAAAAGCCCCTAGAAACCATGGAGGACTATAAAATGCTTTTCTCACAGATTCTTTCCTCAATCCAAAACAGGGCAGCTCTTGTTGAACTCTACAACGTTGTTTTTGCCTCTGTTTCTGGGGAAGCAAGCCTAACAAACATCAACACAGGAGAAACACTAACCAAGGATATTACAGGAACCTACAAAACCCAAGTTCTTCTTGAGGATCTTGACTCCTCTAAGCTCAGGACAGCAGCCTTTTTCTATCTCCAGGAAAAGACAATGGTAAACGCAATTTTGTTTTCCCAGACATCTGTCGATAGGGAACAAGAAATAAAGGCAGAAAAAATAGAGAAAACAGATTTTTATAGGGTTGTTATCTCCTTTGACTCAAACAGCTCAAGGGAAGAGGCAAGACTCACACTCAGCTCCAACTTTCCCTATCTTGAAATCTCCGACAGCGAGGAGACCTCCCTGTATGCTCTTGACATAACATACAGAAGAAAAGACTTTGAGGATTTTCTTGGAAGGCTAAGGGCTGTCCTGAAAGAGGGAGCGATAAAAAAAACAGACCAACAGGTAACAATCATCTTTCCAAAAATCACAAATATTGACGGAAAACCAACAATCTTAGAGGAAAACACGTTCTCTCTCTACTTTGACAAAAAGGCAGTTGATGAAAACCGTTTCAAGCTCTTTATAAGCAAAAGGAACAACGTTGCAAGAGTTATTGAAATTAAGCCGGCCTATTGATTTGGGTTTTAAAATTTCTAAAAAAAACTAAAAATTATTTTTGAAGCTCCAATATCGCCTTTGCAAGATCTCCTCCCATTTTCCTTAGTACCTTCTCCACAACACCCCTTTTCTTCCCTGTTTTTTCCATAGCCAATTTTATGTCTTCCTCACTAATTTCTGGCTCTTTTTTTACCTCCTTTGCCTCTCCGACTATCTGGTAGCTTTCCTGTCCTTGCATCTCTATCTTCACAACCTTTGGGTTTATTATCTCAAGCTCCTTGTCCCTAAGTCTTATAACAACTTTTTGGGCATCGAGCTCCGTACTCTTTACACCGAGCTGGTCCATCATCTTTTTTATATTCCCTAGGTTTCTTGGAAACATATCAAAAAAACATCGAAAAAATTTATTAATCTCCTTTTCTTTCTTTTTTTATGAGAACAATCATAAGGGAGAAAGACCTAAAAGCTTTGGGGGTAACTGATGGGGACATTCCTTACTTCAGGCTTTTCCTGAATAAGAATGTTTTAAGACATGATGGTAAAAAAATAGTTTACCCAAATAAAAAAGCTATCAATAAAAAGATAAATGATTCAAGGAAGAAAAGAAAAGAGCTGGTAAAGTCCCTAAAAAACTGGCAAAAAAAGCTTTTTCTGGCTGAGAATCAGAAAACCCTTAACGAAATTATGAAATACACCTCTCCATTATTTTGGAAACACATGTTTAAGTACATAACAGATAAAAATTACAAAGATGTTTTTAACAACGTTAAAATCCCTCTACATCTTGTTAGAGATAAAAGATATTCCAAAGTTTTGGAAACTTTCCTAAGGGACGAAGACTATAGAAAGAGACTGAGCATCACAATACAGCACAGCTTTGTTTATAAAAACAAAAGAAGGGTTGGAGGGCATTTTGACACCCTTACAAAACACAGGGTTGAAACTGCTGAAAAAAACATAATAAACCTCTCGGACAAACTTAGCTCTTTGGACGAAGAACTAAAAACACTATCTGTTGTTTTGAAATACGTGAAATAGTTTCCTTAAAATTCTTTTTTGCAACTTTTTTTCTATGTCTCCCAAAAAAACCCTGACAAAGGACGAAATTATATCTTTGGTTAAGGAAAAAAATGGCTTTGAAAACTTTAATCCGTTACAAAAACAGGCAATTCCCCTTGTTTTCAAAGATAACAAAAACATGGTTGTTTCCTCTCCCACAGGCTCGGGAAAAACACTTGTTTTTGAGATGTTTTGCCTGAAAAATTTTTTTCAAGATAATGGAAAGTCAATATACACCTGCCCCTTAAGGGCACTTACATATGAGCATTACTCCGACTTCAGGAAAAAATACTCAAACTTTTTGAAGATAGCGATATCAACAGGGGACTTTGACTCAAGTAGCAAATATCTTTCAGGTTATGATGTAATCTTCACAACATATGAAAAACTGGATTCTTTGTTAAGGCACAAAGCAACCTGGCTCTCAGATGTTTCTTTGTTATGTATAGACGAGATTCATGAGCTAGATTCCCTAAGAGGACCAACAATAGAGATGGTTGTCTCAAAGATAGGAAATGCAAGGATTCTTGCCCTTTCTGCAACAATCCCAAACATAGATGAAATCTCGGTCTGGTTAAACGCAAATTTTATCAAAAGCAATTACAGGTCAACAAAGCTGAAGGAGGGAGTTTTCCATAGTGGAGAAATTTTCTTTTTTTCACCTGACTCTGGAAAGGAATATGAACGGCTTATTTTAAAAAAAAGGGGTTTTCTTCCCTCTTTGATTGAAGATACTCTTGAAAAGAAAAAACAACTTCTTATTTTTGCAAACACAAGAAAAAACTCCGAGGCCTATGCATCAAGGGCCGCAGGCCTTGTTTTTCCATTTTTATCAAAAAAAGAAAAAGAGATTTTATCCAAGGCCTCAAAAAGCATAAGAGAGGTTCTTGAGGTTCCCTCTCACCAATGTGAAAAGCTTTCAAACCTTGTAAAACACGGAGTCGCCTTTCATCATGCAGGCCTTTTGCAAAAACAAAGACAGGTTATAGAGGATTTATTTAGGAAAAATCATCTAAAAGTTATTTCCTCCACACCAACACTAGCAGCAGGAGTAAACCTGCCTGCCTTTAGGGTTCTTATCCCCTCTCTTTATAGATATGGTGACTTTGGTCTTGAGAAAATTCCTGTAAGGGATTACAAACAACAGGCAGGAAGAGCAGGAAGAATAAAGTATGATCACTATGGAGAAGTTGTTTTGATTGCAAGGCAGGAAGAGGATGTTGATTTTCTGAGGGATAACTATATTCTTGGAACTCTGGAGAGGGTACAAAGCAAGTTGGCATATGAGCCGTTGTTAAGAATGCATCTTCTCTCCTCGGTTGCGGATTCCTCTATTTCCTCAGTTGAGGACATGCAAAATTTCTTTTCAAAAACCTTCTACTTCAAGCAATTCTCAGATCAAGAAAGGTTTTTTGTAAAGCTTGAGGACTTGCTGAAAGAACTAGAGGAAATGTCCTTTGTGAGATTCCACGATAATAGAAAACAGTTTCACGCAACACAGATTGGTAGAAGAGTTTCCGAGCTTTATCTGGATCCTTTATCGGCATTTATGTTTATAGAGACAATGCTTGACTTTGAGAAGCTGTATGAAAAAGAATATCTTCTGATGCTTTCCTCTGCCTCGGAGTTGATGCCTTATATTTCCGCAAACTCAGAGGCTTTTATATACGAGCTATATAAATCCAGAATATCAAAACACCTCGATCTCTTTGATCCCCTAACCACAAACAAGTTTGCTTTTTCCCTAATGCTTTATGACTGGATCCAGGAAGTCTCAGAAAATAAAATTCTTGAAACCTACAAGATCTTGCCAGGTGTTTTTCACTCAAAACTTCAAATCCTTGACTGGCTCTGTTACTCCGCGGCTGAGCTGGCCAAACTTTTTGGGAAAAAAGAACACTTTAGAAACTTAAACCTCTTACGCTTAAGACTCAAACATGGTATAAAAGAAGAGCTTTCTCCCCTAGTTTTCTTAAAGGGAATAGGAAGGGTAAGAGCAAGAAGCCTTTTCAACAACAGATTAAAAACAATAAACGACCTGAAAAAGATTGATGTAAAAGACCTAGAGAAAATAATAGGAGAAAAACTTGCCAACAAAATAAAGGAACAAATAAGGACCAGATAATAACAAAACTCAAAAATCGAAAAACTCCTTGTCTAGGATTTCCTTTATTTGAAAAGCGTTAAAAGCAATGCTTGTGAGGGTTGTTGTGCCCCTAAAACCAGCCCCGGAAGCCCTTGTCTCTATAAGGTTATAAAGATTCAGCTCGTTGAGATACTCCTTAAACTGCCTTAAACTCACAACGTTAAGGCTAAGCTCCTTTGCAAGATTCCTATAGTAGTCGTAAATCTCTCCAGATGTTAAAACTCTTTTTTCACCCGAGATACCTTTTATCCCACTACCTTTTATGTTTAACATAGATATACTGTAAAGAACAAGCTTGTGCTGTTTTGGCAGGGTGGCTATCATGCTGCTTATCAGCTCTACCTCCATCCTTTCTTTTGCATTTTTTACAACATCTATTGTTATTTCATGAAGAGAACTTTCCTCCGCAACCTCTCCTGTTTTCTGTAGTAAGATCAACGCCCTTCTTGCATCTCCGGACTCCTGGGCAGCCAACGCCGAGATATATCTTATTACATCCCCCCCAACAACACCTTCCCTAAAACCAAGACCCACTCTTTCTAGGAGTATTTTCTCAAGTTCATGAGCGTTATAAGGAGGAAAAACAAATTCTCTTTCACATAAGGAGCTTTTTGTCTGCATGTTTAACCTATTTTTAAAAAGCAAGTTGTTGCTTACCCCAATAACATATATCCCTCCTTTTTCAACATCGGAGTTTGCCCTTGTAAGTTTGTAAAGAAGGTCATCTACATCCTTGACCTTATCTATCTCATCAAGAACAACAACAAGTTTTGTCCCATTTTTATTTAAAAAATCTAAAATTTTCTCAAACACATAGCTTGAGGAGAAGCCAAAAAACCTTTTTGATGGATAAAACTCCTCGGCTACCCTACAAATAACTTTGTATTTTGTGTTGTAGTTTTTGCAGTTTATGTATTTTCCGGAAATCCTTAAACGATTTTTTTCTGCGAACTCCCTCAACTCTCTTAAAACTTTTTTTGCGACAGCTGTCTTTCCTGTTCCTATCTTGCCATAGAGAAAAAGGTTGTTTGCTTTTTTATCCAATGCAAGTTCTGAAACTTCCTCCAGAATTTCCCTCAACTGCCTTTCCCTAAAAGGCAATCTTTCAGGCACAAAGTGGATGGAAATCGCATCTCTGTCCTTAAAAACAGACTTTCTCCTCTTTTTTTCGACAATATCCTCAAGTAGCCTCATCTTATCAACCAACCAAACAAAAACCCAAAACCCAAAAATAGTATTATTATGCTTTTCTTCTTTAAATATCAAGTAATTCCAAATCCTTACCCTTATGTATAACCCTCTTTTATTATCAAACTAGTTTGGTTTAAAAAGAAAAAGCGTTTTTTATGTTATGTATAACGTATTTTTTCATGCTTTTTTCTTATTTTTATCAAAAATTTCCCAAACAGTTATTTTTTAAACATTTTTACAACAGGATATTTAAAACCGAAAGATTATTTAATAACTTTAGCATAATATTTTATAGCCCAAAAACTCGAGAATGAGTGAAACAAGAATGAGGTGAGATGATGTCCTTAATAAAAAAGCTTTTTTCAAGAAGCAAGGATGAAGAAGTTGATATTGAAGATTTTTTGAATAACTTAGACGTAACAGAGGAGGATCTCTATGCCAATGCTGATGTCCTTGTCAAACCTATAACCCTATATGGGGACGGGGAGGCAGCAGAAAGCATCTCTGAAATAAAAAAAGGAAATATCGTCCTTTTAAATATAGAAGACCTCTCCAAAAGAAACCCTGTTAGGCTGAAGACTCTGCTAAACAAAATCAGAGAGACAGCTGAAGAGGTGGACGGAGACATAGCAAGAGTTTCACATGAAAGAGTTTTAATAACTCCTGGAAGAACAAAAATAGTTAAAAAGAAATAAATCCCTGTTTTTCTATGATTTCTCTTTATCTTGATGAGCGTTATAACGAAGGAGAACTTATTTCTGAGATTAGAAAAGAGTTTGACAAACAAAACATTATCGTAAATTCTGTTTTTCTCGAAGAAAAAATTTTGAAGCCATTTGCTTTTTTTAGGTATCACTCCCTTACAAAAAAAGACGGAGAACAAAAAGAGGTTTTTGGATCTCTTTTAATAGACTCAACAAATAACGCAGTTGTTGATGAAAAACTTGATATTTCCTCCCTAAAAACATTGAAACCAGATTTGGAGAAGTTTCGTGGTGTTTCAAAGATAAGGAGTATTTTCTCTGAAAAAGATATAGAGGAAATAGCAAAAATAAAAATCTCTGCGCTTAAAAATCTTGAAAAAAATAGTGTTGTTATTTATGACAAGCAGTTTTTCTATGTTCCTTTTTACATCTTCAAGGTTTTTTACAGAATGACAAAAAATTCAAAAAGAGAGGAAGTGGTTCTTACCCTCAACTCAAACACAAAAAAAATCTATGATGAACTTCCAGTCAAAAGAGAGCATACCGCAGAGCTGTTTTCAGAGCTGGTTGAGGAACTAAAAAACCCAGCTAAGGTTGTTAGTTATTTTTTTGAGAGTGTTAAGCACATTCTTTTCTTATTTTGGAAGTTGTTTGTTTCTGTTTTAAGTTTTTTCATTTCCTGGCTTTTTGGATTTGTTTCCTTCCTATATCTCCTCCTAAAACACCTATCAAAAATTGCTTTTTTTCGCTATCTTTTCTATCTTATTTTATTCCTGGTTTTTGTCTATCTTATTTTAAAGATATTCCTTTAGGCTTAGCTGTTTTGAGTCCTCAAAACCAAAAGCAGTGTTTATTTCATTCTCAATAAGCTCAAGTCTTTGTTTCATATATTCTTTTAGGTTGTATTTGTTGGTTATTTTTTTCGCTATTTCCATGTATTTTCTTATGCTTCCCTCAGATATTGTTAGTATGATGTTGCCTCCACAAGAACACCTGCCCCTTAACGGAGGCCTTCTATATATTTTATTGCATTTTGAACATCTAAATGTTTGTCTTGAAAAGCTTCTCATATTCCCAACAATGTCTGGAAGGAGATGGGAAAGAATAATTCTTTCGACAGAGTCCTTTGTGTTGACCGCCCTTATTTTTTCTTGAAGTGTTGTCTGTTTCTCAATCTTTTCAGCCATTGATTTTATGGTGGTATAGCTGCTTTTTAACACCCCCTCTCCTATGTCTTCTGTGTGATGAGATAGCCCAATCTTTGAGAACACATCTTTTCTACCTATAACCTCCCCAACAGTCTCAAAATCTATCTTATATGGACTCTCAAAGTTTTTGCTCAAAATATAAAGAGTTTCAGGATATTCGTTGCATGTCACGGCCTCAAAAACCTCATCGTCTATCTCGGTTGGAAGAATGTTTATTGTTAGGGCTAGTGGGGTATCTTCCTTTGCGCCCGAATGAGCCGCAAGATAGGACTGAGAAAAATTAAGCAGACCATCCAACAACAGGAAATAGCTATCCTGCTCACCATCACAGTTAGAAGAGCTTAGAGGAACATGGCCAACCAGAAAATTATTTAGTTTCTTATCTGCTGACGAAACTTCTAAATCATAGACATGATCTACCTTCTCCTCAACAACTTTTATTTTCTTTACTTTGTCTAAATAGATGTTCCCAACAACGGAAATTCTCTTATTTCTAAAGTTTTTATTCTTAATTTTACTCTTCAAAATTTTTTGTCTATTATCCGAGAACCCAACCCTAGCAGCAAATCTCAACACATCCCTAGAAAATAACTTCAGAATATGAATTTCATTGTAGCCTTTCTTTTTCTCTGTTTTTTTATGGGCAAAAATACCCAACTCACAAAGCATAAGGTTTATCTGTCCTATTAGCTCCTCACTCATTGAATGATATGTTATGTTTCCTGTTTTCTTTTCTAAGCCACCATTCCCAGTAAAGCAGCCCCTCAAGAAAGCAACCTTTTTTTTCAAAGGCAGACCCAAAACAAAGTCAGGAGCTTTTTTCACTCTTGCCTTATTCCCACATTTTAATATATCTGCGAACAAGCTGTAAACTATTTCTGACGAAATTGTTAGAGCCCCCTTACCCTCATACACTTTCAAACCAAAAACTCTTTTTACATATTCTCTTATTCTTTCTCTTACTTCTTTTTTCTTTGCTGCAAACTGAACTTGGTTGCATCTTGAGTTCTTTCTGTAACCCCCCTCAGAAACAAACATCCCTATAAGCCACAACAACTTAGCGTCTATTTTCAAAATTCTCTTTACCTTAACTCTATCTTTAGCAAGAGATATCACAGCTCTTTTGGGAATATCGAGTTTATTTCTTTCAATAAGTCCAAGCCTAACACTTTCTGAATACAATTCCGACATCAGTGTTTTATAGTTTATTTTATTCTTGTCTGCAAACTCTCTCAGGCTGGAAAACCGTTTCAGAATCTGTTTTTTCATAAATTTTTCATCAACTTTGACCATTATTCTTTCTTTTATGTTTTCAGGTAAAATCTTTATGAGATCCAACTCCTTTATGTTTTTTTCAGGTAGGGAAATTTTCTTGGGAAGAGGGATCAAGTCTCCTCTCTCCAACATAAAAGCAGGTTTTCTTTTCCAATTTTCCTGCCAACACCACACAGGATGCTCCTTGGTAACTTTGAATTTTCTGCCTCTGTTTGTTTCTATATCTAAAAAAATTTTTTCAGAGGGGTTTCTAATAAAACTTTTTATTTCTGCAATCTCATATTTATTACTTTCTCTGTTAAAGGCCAAAGTAAAGATTCCCTCCTTTTTTCCAATTTCTGAAACCCCATATCTGGAAGAGTTTTCTTTCAATATGTTATCAACCAAATTTCC